>CAMYZD010000015.1 GCA_947303735.1 uncultured Bacteroidales bacterium
AGCGGATGACGTCGATGAGGCGGACACCGTCGAGCCAGACGGCGATGCAGCCGACGATACCTTCGCAGTCGCTCCAGTCGGAGATGGGCTGGAGGGTGGTGTCGTTGACTATCTCGAAATACTCGGGCTCGAAGCAGAGGCCATCCTTCAAGGGGTTCACTTCGTGGAAGGAGCTGAGGGTGTCCATCACCCAGAGCTGCACGGACTCTACGTCTTCATATTCCGACATCTCGACTGCTTGCTGGAGGGTGGCATAGATGGTAGGAGCCACCTCGCGAGCTTCAGGACTGAGGCGCATGTTGCGGCTGCTAAGGGCAAGGCCGTCGTCGGCGCGGACGATGGGGCAGGGAACCAACTCGATGGGGTACTTGATCTGCTCCAAAAGGTTGCGGATGATGGCAATTTGTTGGAAGTCCTTCTCGCCGAAGTAGGCGCGGTTGGGCTGGGCGAGGTCGAACAGCCGGCGCACCACGACAGCCACACCAGAGAAGTGCCCAGGACGGCGGGGACCCTCCATCACCTCCTCGAGGGGTCCGAAGTGGTAGACGGTGGTGACGGGTTCGGGGTACATCTCCTCGACGGTGGGTACAAAGGCGATGTCGGCACCGGCGGCAGCCAGTTTCTCGCAGTCGGCCTCGACGGTGCGCGGATATTTGGCGAGGTCTTCCTTGTTGTTGAACTGTATGGGGTTGACAAAGACACTGACCACTACGAGGTCATTCTCTTTGCGGGCTCGATTGACGAGTGAGAGATGTCCGTCGTGGAGGGCTCCCATGGTGGGAACGAGTCCGATGGTCTTATTTGCCTGCTTGGCTTCTTGTATGGCTGCGGTGAGTGCAGCTACGGTGGTGATTGTTTGCATATTGATGGGAGTTATGGGTTTATTGGTTATTATTGCTTTCATCTTCGTCCTCGATGACTTCGTAGGGCGAGAAGCCTTCCTCATCGGTATCGACATGGAGGTCGGGCTGCTCGCTGTCAGGGTGTTGGTAGGAGGGTCTGCGCGTGATGCGGTTGGGTATCTCGAGGAGGTAGTTTAGCAGGGTGAGCAGTAGGCTGAAGAGCAAGGCGTTCCAAAAACCGTCGACATGAAATGAGCTGACCAGCCCCGAGGCTAGCAAAATGATGACGGCATTGATAATGAGTAGGAAGAGCCCCATGGTGAGGACCGTGAAGGGGAGAGTGATCACAATGAGGATGGGGCGGATGAAACTGTTGAGCAAGGCGATGACGATGGCTGTGATGATGGCTGCACCGACCGAGTTGATATGAACGCCTGGGAGTATGTAGGCTGCCAGGATGATGGCAAGGGTCATCACCACCGTCTGGGCGATGAAACCGAATTTACCCGAATAGAGGTCACTCTGACTGCTAAGGTTGATTTTCATAAACTAATAAGAGGTAAAAAAAGACTTGTAGACGAATAGGTATCACGAGAGGTCGAGGTCAATAGGACCTTTGCCGTAGCGGATCACTTCCAACTCACCGCCTGAGCAGTCGACGACAGTGGAGGGCTCGTCCTCGCCGATACCTCCGTCTACCACGAGGTCGACTCGGTGGGAGAAAGACTCGTGGATCAGTTCGGGGTCGGTGAGATACTCGGCCTCCTGTTCGCTGTCGACCTGGCGCACCGAGGTGCCAATCAAGGGACAGCCAAGCGCTTCGACGATGGTCTGCAGGATGGAATTGCCAGGCACACGGACACCTATAGTTTTGTTGGGGTTGAGGTAGTTGCGTGGCACGTTGCTGTTGGCGTCCATGATGAAGGTGTAGGGGCCAGGGAGGCAGCTGCGTAGCAAGGCATAGGTGTCCTTGTCCATGGGACGCACATATTCAGACACCATGCTGAGCGAGTCGCAAAGCATGGAGTATTTGGCTTTCTTGAGAGAGAACCCTTTGAGTTGGGCGATGGCCTCAACGGAGCGTTTGAACTCCATGCTGCAGGCAAAGGCGTAGAGGGTGTCGGTAGGGACAACGACTATGCCGCCTTGCTGGAGAAGGTCGACCACGCGGCGTACCTCGCGTGGATTAGGATTGTCAGGATATAGTTTTGTTATCATTTTTGAAACTGCAAAAATACGAAGTTTTTTTTAATTGCTATACTTTTTTTATAGAAATAACGTTTAAGGGGTGCTATGAAGAAACTGACCTTATTGTTTTTGATGCTGTGCGTGCTTCTGTCGGGAGGCTCGCTGACTGCTCAGAATGTGAAATTTAAGAGGTATTTTGACGATGCAACTCTCAGGATAGACTATTATAGGGTGGGAAATCGTCAGCAAGACTCCATCCGTATGGAGTCGGTCGAAAAGTTGTCTCGATGGGCGGGCTCGCTCACTCAACTGCTCGACCCATTCGATAATGGGGCTTATCGTGTGGTGGTGCTTTCCATAGATGGGAAGGAACTCTACAGCAGAGGATATAACAGCCTTTTCCATGAATATATCGACACCCCGCAGGGGAAGGATAGCGTGGCAGCATTCCAAGAGGTACTGCGCCTCCCTTGGCCTAAAAAAGAGGTGGATGTCTGTTGGCAAAAGCGGGGTGAAGACCAGAAATACCATACACAATACACCTATCGGTTCAATCCTTCCCAAGAACAGGAACGGCTTGTGCGTAGTAGCAATCTGAAGGTGGTGCCGCCCTGTGTGGCATTGCAGAACAGAGGCAATGTCCATAAGAAGATTGACGTGGTGATAGTGCCAGAGGGGTATGGGCCTGCCGACTCGGCCAAGATGGCTAGGGACCTTAGGTCGTTCTGCGACTATCTGCTGGGACAGGAACCTTTCAGCAGCCGTCGTGGCGACTTCAACGTATGGGGGGTGATGGGATTTGGCGAAGAGTCGGGCATCACTGACCCCACACGTAATATCCATGTCAACAGCTTGGTAGGCTCCAGTTTCAATACCTTCGATGCCGACCGCTATCTGATGACCTCGCAACTGTTTCGTCTACACGATGCTATCGGGCAGACCCCCTGCGACCACATCATTATCATGGCCAACAGCACTACCTATGGGGGTGGGGCGATATACAACTTCTACGCTATGAGCTCTCTCAACGAAATGGCCTACATGGTGCTGCCTCACGAGTTGGGACACAGCATTGGCGGTCTCGCCGACGAGTATGTGGATGAAGACCTCAGCTATGGAGACATACACGCCCTTACCGTCGAACCCACCGAACCCAATATCACTACCTTGGTCGACTTCAATTCCAAGTGGGCATCCATGCTCCCTGCTGGGACCCCTATCCCGACACCGGCCGATGAGAAGGTGTCGCGCAAAGAGAATGGGCCTTTGGGTGTGTATGAAGGGGCTGGATATCACAGCAAGGGAATCTACAGACCTGTGATGCACTGCATGATGCGCGACTATGCACCTTTCTGCCCCGTCTGCGCCAAGCGGCTTAACGATATTTTTGACCTGTACACGAAATAATTATTCTTTTTCCACGTTACTAATACATTGAGTTTTGAGAATTGAGGAAAAAGAAGTATATCAACCATTGAAATATAGACTCTATATCATACTCTTGGCAGCATGCTTCCTGTCGCTGCTCACTACCTCCTGTTGGAAGGAGGAGGAGTGGCAGACAGAGGGTGTGCAGCTCGACTTTTCGTGCGACACGATGGCGTTCGACACAGTTTTCACCCAGATGGGGACTACCACACGGCAGTTCAAGGTGTATAACCATAGCCATCATGCCGTGCGCATACAGGAGGTGACCCTTCGCCAGGGCAGAGACTCGCGTTTCCGTCTCAATGTCGACGGGGATACCAGTATGGTGGCAAAAAATATCGACTTGGCAGCAGGTGATAGCATTTTTGTCTTTGTACGTGCTAATATCAATCCCAATCTTCAGACCGAGCCTTTCCTTATCGAGGACGCAGTACTCTTCCGTTTTAGCGATGGGGAACAGCAGTTGCCTCTTACCGCCTATGGTCGTAATGCGGTCTACCATATCCCTACCGACACCATTCGCCGTCGGGATGGCACAATCGAGGTAGATATGTTTGGCAATCCCTACGCCTATAGTGTGATAGACTGCGAACATTGGCGTCACGACCTGCCCCATGTCGTCTTTGGCTATGCCGTGGTCGACAGCCGCCAGACACTCCGTCTGCAAGAGGGGGATGAGATCTATTTCGCTTCCGATGCAGTGCTATGGGTCTACGATAGTGCCACTCTCGATATTCGGGGTAGTGACCAGCGGCCCGTGCTGCTCACCTCATTGCGCCACGATGGTTGGTATGACCGCCTGCCTGGTCAGTGGGGCTACCTTTGGCTTAGCCGAGGCAGCAAAGACAACTACATTGACCATGCAGTAGTCGAAAACGGCTATATGGGCATAGCCATAGATAGCTGTGCCAACGATAATCCTACCCTTCATATCAGCAACACCCAGGTGCGTAACCACACCCTTGCAGGATTTAGGTGCAACACCGCCTACGTAGTAGGAGAGAATCTGTTGGTGATCAATTGTGGGGTGGCAACTGCTGCCCTGCAGTATGGGGGTTGGTACGATTTCAGCGGATGCACCTTTGCCAACTATTGGCGATACGATAGTCGCTCCGTCCCCAGCGTGTTAGTCTCCAACTATTACGACGACGAAGCTTCAAACATCCGTTATGTCTGGCCCATGCAGACGACATTGACCGACTGTATCATCTATGGCACACTCAGTCAAGAACTGAATGTTAGCCTCGACAGCACCTCTCCTGTAGGCTTTGCTGCCAACCACTGCTTGGTGCGAGGCGGCGAGTGGGACGAGGACCCCCTCTTTGTCGACCCGGCTGAGGGCGATTTCCACCTGAAGGAAGAGTCTCCCGCATGGGGTATAGGTTATAGCTATCCAGAAATTGATACCACTACCGGTCGAGTCCAAATATCAAGGCCTAGACGAACATTCTCATACTCCTCTCAAATTGGGCAGTATCGTCATAAGGCCAACAGATATCCAGCACTCAGAAAAACAGCAATCCCTAGAATCCGTTAACTGAACCTATCGTTATGTTTGAATACCTCTCAGGAAAACTAGCATCACTTACCGCTGCCACAGCCGTTGTAGACTGCGGTGGGGTGGGCTATCTTTTGGAAATATCGCTCAATACCTATAGTGCCATTCAGACTCAGACCGAGGTGCGTCTGTGGGTACACGAAGTGGTCCGTGAAGATGCCTATCAGCTCTATGGTTTCTATACCCAGAGCGAGCGTGAGATGTTTCGCCTGCTGATTGGAGTGAGTGGGGTAGGGGCTGCTACTGCCCGTATGATGCTCTCTTCGTTGAGCGTGGACGAGTTGACAAGTGCCATCGCTTCACAGGACGACAAGATGCTGAAGCGGGTTAAAGGTGTCGGTGCCAAGACAGCCCAGCGTATTGTTCTTGAGTTGCAGGATAAGGTGGGCTCTGTTCCTTCAGGTGTTGTGTCCACTGCTGCAGTCAGCCGCAGTAAGGAGGAGGCACTCGGTGCTTTGGTGATGCTCGGATTCCCCAAGGCGGCGGCCGACAAGGTGTTGCAGTCGCTCGATGCCTCTCTGTCAGTTGAAGATTTAATCAAGCAAGCCCTACAAAAACTTTGAAAAAAAGAGTTTAGAATAGTGAAGTTCCTCAAGCACATACTCCCCCTCGTTCTGCTGACCCTTTTGGTATGGCAGGCCACTCCTCTGCAGGCCCAGTCGCCTGACGGTGGCATTGTGACTACGGTCGAGTATGATGCCCAGTCGGGTGGCTATGTCAAGGTGACGAGGTTGGGCGACATGGTCATCAATCGTGAATATATGACTTTTGAGGAATATCAGGACTATCAACTAGACCAGTTGATGCGGCAGTATTGGAACCAGCGTTCTGCCGTAGGCGACACGGCAGCCGACGACGGCTTGTTGAGCCGCATTCCAGGATTCTCAGAGATCAGCAAAAAGGTAGATGGGCTACTTTCTATCCCAGATATTAGCATAAACCCAACCGGTAGTGTCGACCTCACCTTCCAGGTTGTCAATAACTTCCGCGATGACCCTCAGCGCGACTATGGTTCTCGCAACACCACCTATTTCGATTTCGACGAAAACATACAGGTCAATATGAATGCCAAGATAGGCGACCTTTTCGATTTCGATATTAATTGGAACACTCAGGCGACCTTCGACTTTGAGAATAAAATCAAGCTCCAGTATGCTGGTAAGGAAGATGATATCGTGCAACTTTTCGAGGCTGCACATATCTCTTTCCCTCTCACTACTACCCTCATACAAGGCAGCCAACAGCTCTTTGGATTCCACACTAAGTTGAAGTTTGGAAAACTCACCATTGACGCTGTCCTATCAAAGAAAGAGACCAGCACTGAGAATATGCAGGTTCAGGGAGGTGCTACCACTCAAGAGTTTCAGATACGTGCCGATGAGTATGAAGAAAACCGCCACTATTTTATCTCCCAGTATTTCTATGAGCACTATAACCAAGCAATGGCCACCCTTCCTACGCCCAACACTCCGATCAAGATAATCCGACTTGAAGTGTGGAGAACTAATGTGGGTGCTGCGGTTACGAACAATAGAAATATCTTGGCTCTGACTGATTTGGGTGAGAACAATCCCCGAAGCGACCGAGTCATAGGTGGTGGCTCGGCACGCCCTTCTAACCGTAGCAACAACCTGTTGGATGTCATAGGCCTATCGTCAATTCGCAATACGGATAACATCACATCCCATATGCAGGCGTTGGGATTCACCTCTGGGACAGACTTTGAAAAGGTGCAGAGCGCACGCCTGTTGAATAGCAGCGAATATACCTATAACTCCCAATTGGGATTTATCACCTTAAGCCAGCCACTCAGTGCCGACCAAGTGTTGGCTGTGGCATTCCAATACCAAGTGGTGGGCGACACCACCGTCTACCAAGTGGGTGAGTTGACTACCGACGGTATCAACGACCCTAACACGCTGGTGGTGAAACTTATTAAAGGTACCAGCCTTGATACCCGTAGCCCACTATGGAAGCTGATGATGAAGAACGTCTACTTCTTGAGAAGCACTCAGATATCGCGCGACAAGTTCCGTCTCAACGTCCTATACGAAAGTCGTGACGGTGGGGTTGGAATCGGATACTTTACCGATGGTCCCAAAGAGGGTGTGCCGCTGATCGAGTTGTTTGGTCTCGATAGGATGGATGCCTCTCAGAATTACTATTATGCTGATGGTGTGTTCGACTGGTTTGATAGTGCCGCTTTTAAAGGTGGTATTATCCAGTCTACAACGGGCCGTATCTTCTTCCCCTACGTAGAGCCTTTTGGCCGTGATTTAAGAGAGTTGCTGGGCGATGACGAGTTTGCTAAAGAATATTGCTTCGACTCCCTTTATACCATGACCCGGACCCTGGCTCAACAGTATGCCGACAAGAACAAATTCTATCTCGAAGGCTATTATTCCAGCACCGTCAGTGGTGAGATATCGTTGGGCTATAGTGTCTCGCAAGGGTCGGTAACTGTTACTGCAGGAGGTGTGCCGCTGATTGAGAATGTCGACTACACGGTGGATTATACCATGGGTACGGTACGTATCATCAATGAAAGCATCCTCTCTAGCGGAACTCCCATTAGTGTCAGCAGTGAGAACAACTCGTTCAGCATGATGTCGAAAACCATGGTGGGTGCCCATATCAACTATGAGGTGCAGCCCGACTTCAATATCGGGGGTACCTTTATGAACCTCTCTGAGAAGCCACTTACCCAGAAGAATAATTTTGGAGATGAGCCCACCAGTAACAGCATTTGGGGTCTCGATCTTAATTATCGGCATGAAGCCCCGTTCATTACCAAATTAGTTGATAAGCTGCCGGGTATCGACACCAAGGCTCCTTCCAACTTGACTCTCTCTGCCGAGTTTGCCCAATTTGTGCCAGGGCTTTCACGCACGGGTAGCAAAGAGGGAAGTGTGACGTATATCGATGATTTTGAGGGTGCCGAAAGTAGTATCGACTTGAAAGGCATCACTTATTGGCATCTGGCCAGTACTCCTCAAGACTATAGACTTTCGCTTCCCCGTTTCCCCGAAACAGCGCCAGGTACAGGACTGGCATACGGATTCAATCGTGCACGTCTGTCGTGGTATCGTATTGACCAAGACTTCTATAGCACGGGTACCAGCTCTGAAGCTCCTCGCAATATCACTGACGACGACCGGTCCCAACCCTATGCCCGTCGTATCTTGGAACAGGAGGTGTTTCCCAACAAAGATATCGCTACTGGGCAGCTCAATGTCATCTACGAACTCAACCTAGCCTATTATCCCGAAGAACGTGGTCCCTACAACTATGATGTGCAGCCAGGTCCATTCAGCGCAGGTCTCACCGAGGAGGGCAAATTGGCTCAGCCCAAAAGCCGCTGGGGAGGTATTATGCGCGAGTTAGATTATACCGACTTTGAGACACAGAATATCGAAACGCTGGAGTTTTGGTTGATGGATCCCTTTATCGAAAATCCGAACCACTCGGGTGGTAAGTTGTACATTAACTTTGGTGAGATAAGTGAGGATATTCTACGTGATGGAAGAAAGAGCTTTGAGAATGGGTTGCCCACCTCTCCTGAAGCGACGGGTGTGGATACGACCATCTGGGGCCGTGTGCCCAATACGCAGCCAATTGTCAATGCCTTCGACAACAACGAGTCCTCGCGCAAATACCAGGATGTGGGATATGACGGATTGGGCAGTATCCACAACATGCAGGACGAGCAAAGTTTCTTTGCCGACTATATCAATCAGATTGCCCTGCTTCATGGTACCTCTTCTGAGGCCTATCAGTTAGCATTGGCCGACCCTTCAGCCGACAATTTCCACTATTATTGTGGTTCAGACTATGATGAGCAGGACGTGAAGATTGTTGAACGTTATAAGTATTACTCCAACCCCGAAGGCAACTCGGCTGTGGATGCCGACAACAGTGAGAGCTATCCTACAGCCGCAACTATTTATCCCAATGTGGAAGATATCAATAAGGACAACACGTTGAGTGAGGGTGAGAATTACTATCAGTATGTTATAGAACTCGACCCTGCGAAGATGGTTATCGGTGAAAACCATATTGTCGACATTCAGGAGGCAAATAACGTGCTCCTCCCCAATGGGTCTGCCACTACCTGTAAGTGGTACCAGTTTAGGGTGCCGATTAGAGAGTATGACCAACTGATTGGTAAACTCAACGGCTTCCAGTCCATCCGCTTTATGCGAATGTACCTCAATGATTTCGAGGAGCCTATCTTTCTGCGCTTTGCGACCCTCGAATTGGTCTATTCCACTTGGCGTAAGTACACAGAAAACTTACTGCAACCAGGCGATTATAGCACTGGTACGGGTGCTAACACCTCTTTCAGTATCAATACGGTCAGCATCGAAGAGAATGCCAGCCGCTACCCGGTTCCCTATGTCTTACCGCCCGACATCGAGCGCGAGCAGTGGTACAGCAATTCATCCACGGCTATTCAATTGAATGAGCAGGCTCTGTCGCTCGACATCACCGACCTCGCCTCTGGCGATGCCCGTGCCGTTTATCGAAGCACCCAGTACGACCTCCGTAACTATGGTAAGATGAAGATGTTTGTACACGCTGAAAAGAAGTTCCAAAATGACCCAATGGAGGATGACGATATGGTGCTCTTTGTGCGTTTGGGTAGTGACTACACAAACAACTATTATGAATATGAGGTGCCTCTCAAGTTTACCGAGTGGGGTGTCAGTCGTGACGATGCCTATGCCATTTGGCCTGTGGCTAACAACGTGGAGATTGACCTAACTAGATTTGTGGATATTAAGACTAACCGCAACCGACTGATACGTAGTGGCGACCTTTCCTATAGCAGCCAGCTGCTATATAGTGAGTATGTGGGCGACCGTAAATATACGGTGTTAGGCACACCCAACTTAGGAAAAGTTAAGGTGATCATGGTTGGTGTCCGTAACCCCAAGAAGGAGTCAATGACCGATGGTAACGACATGCTTCCCAAGTCGTGTATCGTTTGGCTCAACGAGCTGCGTCTTACCGATTTCAACAACCGTGGTGGCTTGGCGGCCATGGCCTTGGCAAGGACCAATCTGGCTGATGTGGGTAATCTTTCTCTTTATGGTTCCTATCGCACGGCGGGCTTCGGCAACTTGGAGGAGAAACCTACTTCACTTGAGTTGGTCAACACATTGCAGATGCAGAGCATTCTGGACTTAGAACTAGGTAAGTTCCTCCCTGAAAAATGGGGTATGCACATTCCTCTTTATCTCGACTGGAACAGGCAGGTGGGCAGTCCCGAATACAACCCTATGGACCCCGATGTGCGCCTGCGGAATGACTTGCAGACCTACCAGACCATGGAAGAACGTGATAGCGTCAAGGCCATGGCTCAGGAACGTAAGACTACAACCAACTTCACCCTCACCAACGTGCGTAAAGACCGCATGGGTAAAAGTGCGCTGAAGCCACATGTCTATGACATCGAAAACTTTACTTTCTCTTACTCTTATAGTCGTGAGCGTTCGTCCGACGACGAGGTGTCCTATTTCAACAAAGACCAGCATCGAGGAGGGCTGACCTATGCATTCACTCCACAGGAACCTGGATTGTTTGCCCCTTTCGCAAAGTCGAACTCGAAGTTTATCAATAGCAAGAATGGCAAGTTTATCAAAGACTTCAATCTGTATTATAAGCCGAAGAACCTGATGTTTAGCACTGAGGTCTACCGTGACTACGAAGAGACCCTACTTCGGAATAAGGGAGCTGCCTTAGTGATAATGAAACCAACCTATTTCAAGCAGTTTACCTGGCGGCGCGACTATGGTGTACAGTACGACTTGAGCCGGAGTATCAATATCCAATATAATGCTACTGCCAACGCTCGCATCGACGAGCCTATCGGGCGTGTCGATACAAGAGGAAGCCGTGACAGTATCTGGCAGTCGATTACTAATGGTGGCACGATGCAGAACTTCCAGCAGACGCTCAATGTAAATTGGGATTTGCCTATTACTAAGCTGCCTTATCTCGACTTCCTCCGGCTACCTATCTCATATCGCACCGTGTATAGCTTCCAGGGCACTACTCAGGCCTTGGCCTCGCAGGGTAGCACTTTAAATAGTGCGACCCAGATGCAGGCCTCTCTCACGGGTCAGATGCAAACCCTCTACAACCGATTCCCCTTTATCAAGAATGCTTATAAGCAGAAGACTGTCACACAACCCAAAGACCCGAAGCGGATGTCAAAGAAAGAAAAAGAAAAGGCGATGCAGGACTCCATTGCTCGGGCCAAGAACCCCGACTCAGTGCGTCGAGCCGAAAGAGCCGAGCGATTGGCTGAGATAGGCAACTTTGGCATACGCTTTGTGACCAGTCTGAAGTCTTTCGGTATGCAAATGAGTAGCTCTACTGGTTCAGTATTGCCTGGCTATATGGGTACTGTCAGCATCTTAGGTATGGATCCTCGCAATGGCTGGACACCTGGTCCTGCCTTTGTGTTGGGCTACAACGACGGCCTGGTGGAGCGCTTGAGAAGGGACAACCTCCTCTCCCGCGACTCGCTGATGAACACTCCACACCAGAACACTATCAACCGAATGATTTCGATGCAGGCACAAGTGGAACCCATCCGTGATTTTAAGATTGATATCAATGCCTCTCAAAACAATCAGTCGCGAGAGGAATACTACTATAAGTATCTCAGTGAATGGGATAGAGTTGACGGCCCCTTGTCCTACGTGATGACGGGTAGCTACTCCTCCACCTGTTGGAGTATGGCAACGGCCTTCATCGACGACAGCGTCCTCTTCGATAACTTCATGGCCAATCGTGGCATCGTTGCCAATCGCTTGGCCTCAACCAATCCCAACCCTATGTGTGACGAGTTGGTTCGTGACACCATGAGTGGCGAGTATTACCCTGCCGGTTATAGTGCCAACCAGCAAACAGTGTTGCTCACCAGCTTCCTTGCCACCTATTTGGGCAAGGATGTCAACACCTATTCTTTTACCCCCTTCCTAGGCATGCCTTTGCCCAACTGGTCGGTCTCCTACAACGGCCTCAACAAGATACAGGCACTGAAAAAGTGGTTTAACAATATCTCCCTCTCGCATCGCTACGCTTCTACCTATACAATAGGCAACTACTACACCGATGCTGCCATTGCAGGCCGTGAAGGATACGACTACGGCACAGAGACAGTGCTGAACAACACGGGCGACTTTATCGCTCCCGTAAGCATGGAAGGTGTACAGATTAGTGAGCAATTCAATCCTCTTATCCGACTGGCTGTGAGCATGACCAACAGTGTGCAGGTGAATCTCTCCGTACAGAAGAATCGTACTCTCCAGCTCAGTTTTGCCAACAACCAACTCACCGAAACTACACGCGACGGTATTACATTCGGTGGAGGTTACCGCTTCAAGGATGTGGCGGTGGATGTGAAGTTCGGCGAGAGCGTGCACCATCTGAAGAGCGATATTGTGCTGCAGTTGAACATCACCTACAACAGCAACATGACCAACATACGCAAGATCAACCAGCGTATCAATCAGATTTCGTCGGGAAGCCAGGTGTGGATGGCTGAACTGACGGCAGAGTATGCCCTCAGTACTACTCTCACCTTGCGCGCTTTCTTCCAGACCAATATCAATACCCCGTATATTCCTAATTCCTATCCCAACTCCACCACAAAGGGTGGTATAACGCTAAGAATGAGTTTCTGATGAGTATAGACCGTTTCCATAACTATGACGCCGAGGTGCGCAGGCTGGTTCTCGCCTTTGAGGGTGGGGAGCGGTCGGGCCGACGCTTCTTTGATGTGGATGAGTTGGAGATTATAGCCGACTATTATCTCGAGGTGCAGGATGTGGAGGGTATGGAGAAAGCTGTGAAACTGGGCGAAAGCCTCTATCCCAGCAATAGTGCTATCCGACTCCGTAGGGCACAATTGTGTGGAGTGTCGGGCGCTTACCAGAAAGCACTCAAACTACTCAGCCAGTTGGAGCAGGAGGAACCTGACAATACTGATGTGTGCTATTCTTTGGGTACGCTCTACAGTCTGATGGGTGAGCCCAAGAAGAGTATTGAGTGGTATCTCCGTGCAGCCGAAGATGGGTATGGTCTGAATGTGGTATACGACAATGTGGCTGATGAGTATGGTAAACTGGGCAATACGGCCCAAGCGGTGCGCTATTTCCGCAAGGCGGTGGAGAATAGTCCCAACGACGAATATGCTCTGAACGGGTTGTCGAACATCTGGGAGTGGCAGGGCCGTAACGAGCAAGCGGTCCGCTACTTTTCTCAGCATGTGGCTGACCATCCCTATAGTAAGGTAGGCTGGTATTGTCTGGGCAAGGCCTATCTGGCCTTGAATCCGATTGATACGAAGTCTGCCATCGATGCGCTAGGCTATGCTTTGGCTATTGATAGCCATTTTGAGGATGCCTCGTTCTCACTTGCCAGAGCCTATGAACTGATGGGCGATACGTCTCGTGCCGTGCAGGCCTATCGCGATGTGCTGGAATACACCCACCGTCGCGCTTATGTGCTGCGAAGTATAGGGGACGTGTACGTCTGTGCGGCCAACTGGCACACTGCATTTTCCTATTATAGAGAAGCAGTGAGAGAAGACCCTGCCGACAGTGTGTCTTGGCTGATGATGGGTCGTTGCAGCGAGGAGTTGGGCTATAATGAAGAGGCGGTGGCACACTATCTGCGTGCCATCAATCTTGACCCAGACCAGGATGCCAACTGGCTCAATCTCGCCAATTTCTATATCAAACAGGAACGTTTCGACGATGCGGTGAACTTGCTGGAAAGTGCCCGCACGGAAGCTAGCTTCCCCTTCTGGTTCGACATGCTCCTGCTCTATTGCTATTACCGCCTCGGACTGCGCAACCGCCTTTTCAGACTCCTTGCCGAGAATGGCTCCAACTATGTTGCGGACCTTAAACAAATCTTTGACTATTTCCCCGACTTGGCTAAGGATGTCGAAATAGTCAACGCTATTAACGATATAATTCATGAATGATTTAGATATGAAGAAAAGACTCGTATTAATTCTATTTCTTGCTTTTATGGGCACTTGGGCTTACGCCCAGTCTGCGGTTGCCGAGCCGCAGGGCGGACATATCGCCGAGCAGGTACGTGGCACCGACAGCAGCTCCTCTGGCTTTGTGTCGCAGGTTCTATCCTGGTATGATGCCCACATGAACTATCAGGCAGTCGGATTGCTGATGACTCTGGAGAGCTCGTTTGTGCCATTCCCGTCCGAGGTGGTTATCCCGCCAGCAGTCTATGTGGCTTGCAATCCCGAAACCAAGGGAGGAATGAAGATTTGGCTCATAGTCCTCTTTGGCACTTTGGGAGCCCTGTTGGGAGCCTATATAAATTATTTCCTTAGTCGTTGGTTGGGGCGCCCCATCATCTACGCCTTTGCCGACAGCAAGGTGGGTCATCTCTTACAACTCTCGAAAGAGAAGGTGCAGCGGGCTGAAGTCTATTTCAACGACCACGGCAATGTCTCCACCCTTGTCGGGCGTTTCATCCCTGTCATCCGCCAGCTGATTTCTATTCCTGCGGGACTCTCCAAGATGAACCTCTTGCCGTTCACCTTCTTCACCTTCATCGGTGCTGCCTTGTGGAATGTGGTGCTGGCTCTTCTGGGATGGCTTGCCTACCGTGCTGCCGACCCCCAAGTCATTGAGCGCTACAGCCACCAGCTGTCCATCATCATCGTGGTGCTGTTCTGTGCTGCCATCGCGTTCTTCGTCATCCGTGCCATTGTCAGAAAACGGAGGGAAAAGCATGTCTGAAGATAGCCATAATGAGGAGCTTGACCGTAAGATTGACTTTGCCCGTGCCTTTATGCGCAAAGACCGTCCTCTCCCCAAGAAGGGCTGCAGTTGGGCTTTCTTTATTTTTCTCGGACTCCTCACGCTCTGTGTGGTGGTGATGTATGTTATTTATAGAACTGAAAGTTGATTTATTTTGAAAGGTTTGATAGATGAATTTTCCTATTCTTGATACAAAGGTATACGATAAGCCGTTAGTCTATCTCGACAATGCCGCCACTACGCAGAAGCCGCAGGAAGTGACGGATGAGCTCAACCGCTATTACCTCACGCTCAACAGCAATATCCATCGTGGTACCCATCATCTGGCTACGCTGGCCACCGAACGCTATGAGGCGGTACGCCGGCAGGTGCAGCGTTTCATCAATGCCCGTAGTCACCGTGAGGTGGTCTTCACCCGTGGCACCACCGAGAGTATCAATCTCGTGGCATCGTCCTTTGGGTGGAAGTACTTGAAACCTCACGACGAGGTGATTGTGTCAGGCATGGAACACCACTCCAACATAGTGCCGTGGCAGCTGGCGTGTGAGCGGGCAGGGGCGCGTCTGCGCGTCATACCTTTCAGCGACGAAGGCGTGCTCGACATGAAAATGTATGAAAGCCTCTTCACCGTCCGCACTCGTATCGTGGCGTGCAACCATGTGTCTAACACCTTGGGTACCATCAATCCTGTGAAGGAAATAACCGCCATAGCCCACAGTCATGGAGTGCCTGTGCTAATCGACGGTGCACAAGCCGTGGCACACATGCCTGTCGATGTTCAGGATATTGGGTGTGACTTTTACTGTTTCTCAGGCCATAAGATGTATGCCCCTATGGGCGTGGGTGTCATGTATGGCCGCGAGGAGATTCTCAACGAACTGCCCCCCTATCAAGGCGGTGGCGAGATGATACAGGATGTAACCTTTGAAAAGACCACTTACAACGAGCTCCCGTTCAAGTTTGAGGCAGGCACACCCTCGGTGGGCGATGTTTTAGGCCTAGGGGCTGCCATCGACTTTATGAAGGGGGTTGGCCTTGACAAAATAGCCAGCCATGAGGCTGAACTACTCGACTATGCCACCCGCAAGCTGTTGAAAATACCCGGCCTACGCATCTACGGCACTGCACCCCACAAGGCAGGTGTCATCTCTTTCTTGGTGGGCAATTGTAACTCCTACGATGTGGGCACACTGCTTGATAAGGTGGGTGTCGCCGTCCGCACGGGTCACCACTGCACCCAGCCCATAATGGACCGCTATGGCATTACTGGCACTGTTCGGGCCTCCTTTGCTTGCTATACTACTAAGAAGGATATCGACGCCCTAGTTGACGGACTGAACCGCATATTGCCTTTGCTTGCATAAACGAATTAGATAATATTACAGACCCTTAAACCTCTATTCTCTACCGTGCTCAAGACCCTTCATATTGAGAACTATGCGCTGATAAGCGAGTCGGACATCACTTTTGATGGAAACTTCACCGTCATCACCGGCGAGACGGGGGCGGGTAAGTCCATTCTGCTCGGTGCCTTGGGATTGCTGCTCGGGCAGCGTGCCGACACCCAGGTGCTGTACGACCGTGAGCGAAAATGCTTGGTCGAAGCCACCTTCGATATCTCCCATCTAGGGCTGCAACCTCTTTTCGAACAATACGATGCCGACTATGACGACCTCCTCATCCTACGTCGCGAAATACTTCCCTCTGCCAAGAGTCGTGCCTTTGTCAACGACTCTCCCGCCAATCTGCAGTTCCTCAAAGAACTAGCTCCTCATATTTTGGATATTCATTCCCAATATCAGACACTTACCCTCACCGAGAGTCTTTTCCAGACCCAGTTGGTCGATACCTTTTCCGATGGTCAAGCACTGCCTCAGTATCAGGCCCTTTATCGTGAATATGTGGATCTGAAACATGAGTTGGAACAGCTCACTGCGCAGGATGCCGAGAATAGCAAGATGCACGACTACAACCGTTTCCTCTTTGATGAACTCGTGGCTGCCAATCTGAGTGACGACGAGCAGCAACTCTTAGAAGAAGAAGCCCGCCTGTTGGAGCACACAGGCACCATCAAAGAAAGCCTGTCGGTCGTTAATGGCTTGTGCGATGGCGACGAAGGTGCTGTGGCTCGGCTTATTGCTGCCAAGGGCAGTCTGGCTCATATCACGGCTTACCATAGCGAAATCGAAACTCTTCATCAGCGTCTTGATTCCTGCATTATTGAGCTTCAAGACCTTCTTTCCGATGCTGCCTCTCTCGACGACCGTCTACAGTACTCTCCCGAACGGCAGGCGTTTGTCACAGAGCGTCTTGATCTTATCTATCGACTCCAGAAAAAGCATGGGGTCGATAGCATTCCAGCCCTCCTTGAGGTGAAAGAACGTCTCGACCAGCAGTTGCAGGAGGCCGACAACCTCGACGACCGTATCCGTCAAGTGATGGAACGTGTCGATGATGTATTTGCCCACATGCAGCGTGCAGCCGACAGCCTCACATCCTGTCGTCAACAGGCTGGGCATCTCTTGGAGCAGCAATTGCTTCCCGTTCTATCGCAACTGGGTATGGCAGCCGCCCGTATCGTAGTCGATATTGCTCCTGCTGCCGACTATGGCTCTATGGGACACGATGTAGTCCGTCTTCTCTTCAATGCCAATCAGGGAGGCAACCTGCGTCCGTTGGCAGATGTGGCGTCAGGTGGCGAACTCTCGCGTCTGATGCTGGCTGTCAAGTCTATTGTCACCCAACGCAACCTCCTTCCCACAATCATTTTCGATGAAATTGACAGCGGTGTCTCGGGTGATATATCAGTGGCCGTAGGCTCCATCATGCGCCAGATGGCTCAGCACATGCAGGTAATCGCCATCACCCATCTCCCACAGATTGCTGCCAAGGCTTCTCAACACCTCAAGGTGGCCAAGGCTTTGGAGGGCGACCGCACTATCTCCCATATCCGGCCCCTCACCCTCGACGAGCGTATCACCGAGATAGCTGTCATGCTCTCCTCCAATCCACCTACCTCGGCCGCTTTGCAAACCGCCCGTGAATTAATTAGTTAACCCCTTTTTTATAATTGAAAATTGAAAGTTGAAAATTGAAAGTTGGCTGCCGTTTTCATTTGTCTAATCACTAATCACTGGTCACTGATTTATGAAGAATATCGTTATCATAATCCTACTTGCAATTCTGTCTCTCACTGCTTCGGCGCAATCCAACAAGCCGCCTCAGTTGGCTTCGCCCTTGCACCTCCCACTTGCTCCGTCGGGCACCTTTGCCGAAGTACGTACCAATCATTATCATGGAGGACTTGACCTCCGTGTTGGGGGCGACGAGGGGGTTGGAACACCAGTCTACGCTCCTGCCGACGGCTATGTGTCGCGGCTGCGCATCTCGGCTTATGATGGTGGCAAAATGCTCTACATCAACCATGCAGGCAATATTACTACAGTTTATCTGCACCTCGACGGCTACAATGGGGCTATAGCGCGTGAGGTGCGCAAAATACAGGCTGGCATTCAGGGCTATGCTTTCGATACCACCATCGCCGAGGGAATGCTTCCTGTCCACAAAGGCGACCTTATAGCCTATGCTGGCAACTCGGGTATGAGCGGCGGTCCCCACCTCCACTTCGAAGTGCGTGACACCCGCACCCAGCAGACCCTCAATCCACTCCGTTACGGTCTGAGTCTCTCCGATACCATTCGCCCTACCATAAGGGGCATTCGTCTCATACCGGTCGACAAGAACAGCCGTATCAACGGAACCAAGGCACCCATGCAGGTCGACATGTCCACCAAGTTCCGTCGTCTAGGCACCATCTACAATCCTATCCCCGTCCTGGGCCGTTTCTATATCTCAGTTTATGCCACCGACATGTCGGAAGGCTCCACTTTGCGCAACGGCTATGAACATCTCGACATCTGGGTCGACGGCAAGCACTTCTTCCAATATGGGGTTGACAAGATTGTCTTTGTCGACAGCCGTTCCGTCAATGCACAGCTCGACTACGACCACTATCTC
This sequence comes from uncultured Bacteroidales bacterium, assembly GCA_947303735.1. Taxonomy (GTDB): domain Bacteria; phylum Bacteroidota; class Bacteroidia; order Bacteroidales; family P3; genus Colimorpha. Next base: position 18,843 of record CAMYZD010000015.1, read on the forward strand.
GCCACCCGCGAACCCTACATCATCACCCGTCGTCTGCCCGGCGACCCCATGCGTCCTGCCCGTACCTTTGGTGACGGCAGTATCGGGTTTATCGATAGCGACACCACCCTCCACCGCATCACTGTTGCCGTCACCGACTATAATGGCAACCAGGCGGTCAAGTGTATCTATGTACGTAACCGCTTCGAGACCCTCGTCCCCATGCACGATGTGCCGGAGCATCCTTCTTACCACCTCTTCTCCGACAGCCTTACTGTCCGTTGGCCTCTCAGCGTCAGTCGAGGTGACTATCAGATCGACATGCCTGCCAATATGCTCTATTACGACGACCTCCTGCTGCACGGCCTGCAGAAAGACCGCCGCTACATATCGCCCATTTATACCGTCAAACCGTGGAAGAGCCCCTATCCGCCTAACCGCACTTGGCAGCTTCGAGTTCCGCTAGTGATTGGCTATGAACCGACTCAGCTCGTCCTCTGCACCTTGCGCGACGAGAAACTCTCTGCCCTTCCCACTCGAGTGGTAGAGCGTCGCATCGAGGGCAAGCCTGGTCGCTGGCTCGAGGCCGACGTGCGAGTCTTCGGCAACTTCGTTGTTGCCTCCGACACCTCGGCTCCCTATGTCAAGCCCATCAATTTCAAACCCGGTGGCAAAGTCACAGCTTCCGCTCTGCGTCTGAAGATGGGCGACAACCTCTCCGGTGTGCGCGAATATCGCTGCTTCATTAATAATGAATGGGTGCTGGGTGAATTTGATGGTAAGACCGCCACTCTCAGTATAGCCCTTGACCAAGTGTCGTCCAGCGTGAAGAATCTCGACGTCAATATCTTCCTCACCGACTGCTGTGGCAATGCCAACGAAGTGGTCTACCACCTCAAACGCTAATTTCTTTTCCCATCCTGACAACTATTTCTGAAAAAGGATTCAAGAGCAGGGGTCTTTCGTTCTATGGGTATGAATTATTCTTAGTTTTAGTGTGTATATGGCTGATATTTAGTTGGTTTACAATTTCTGACCATGTCTTGTTCGCTCTGTGAAATGAAAAAGGAACGATTAAGGGGTGAAAAAGGATCGAATGTCAGATATAGGCAGGGCGATAGCATACTGAAATTTTGGAGGAGGAGGGCCGGGAATGGCTTTGGTTGATTGGAGAATGGGACGCTAGGAATGCACGTGTGGTGGGGTAGGAGGAGGATTTTGGAACGAGTGGTAAAGGTGAAAAAAGTTGAAAATGTGGAAAAAAGTTTGTGGAATGAAAAAAAAGTTGTATCTTTGCAGTCTGTTTCGTAGGCATGATATGTCGCTAAACATGCAATAAATCAATTACTAAACATAAATAACAAAATGTACGCAATCGTAGAAATCGCAGGAAAGCAATTCAAGGTCGCTCAAGATCAGAAGGTCTTCGTGAACCGTCTACACAATGACGAGGGTAGCGAGATTACTTTTGACACCGTGATGCTTAAAGACAATGACGGCAACATCGAGGTTGGAAAGCCTTACATTGCCGGTGCAAACGTGAAAGCCACCGTCATTCGCCACCTTAAGGGCGACAAGGTGTTGGTTTTTAAGAAAATCCGTCGCAAGGGTTTCCAGAAGATGAATGGTCATCGTGACTATCTGACTCAGATCAAGATTGACAGCATCAACTAATTCAATGTAAAACCGTTTAAAAATACAAAATTATGGCTCACAAAAAAGGTGTTGGTAGTTCCAGTAACGGTCGTGAATCCGAAAGCAAACGTCTAGGCGTTAAAATTTTTGGCGGTCAGCATTGTGTCGCCGGCAACATCATTATCCGTCAGCGTGGTACCGTCCACAATCCTGGCAAGAATGTAGGCATGGGCAAGGATCATACTCTCTATGCTCTGTGCGACGGTGTTGTCGAGTTCAAGAAGGGACGTCTGCAGCGTTCCTATGTTTCGGTTATCCCCGAGACTGCCGAATAGTAAATAGTAGAAATCGACTTATCAGAAGGCATTTCCTGTTTAGGGATATGCCTTTTTTTTATGGAGTAAGAAATAAAACGGGCTTGATTGCGTTATTAAGTTATGGAAGTCTCAAGACCCTATATTGTGGCAGGTCCCTGTAGCGTGGAAAGCCACGAGCAACTGGCCGAGGTGGTACAGGCGTTGGAACGTGTGCCACAGGTGCAGATGGTTCGCTGTGGGGTGTGGAAACCACGTACCCATCCGGGCGGTTTTGAGGGCATGGGCGAACAGGCCTTGCGTTGGATTGCAGAGCAGAAGGCAGCCCACCCTGCGGTGAGGTTTTGCTGCGAGGTGGCCCGCCCCGAACATGTTGAACTGGCTATGCGCTATGGTATGGATGCCCTGTGGATTGGCGCCCGCACTACTGCCAATCCCTTCATTGTGCAGGAGGTGACAGAGGCCTTGCGTGGAACAGAGATGAGAGTGATGGTGAAGAATGCCCCCAGCCCCGACGTGCAGTTATGGATTGGTGCGTTGGAGCGTTGCCGGCAGGTGGGGTTGAAGGAACTTATGGCCGTGCACCGTGGTTTTGACTTGTATAAGAATGGTGACTACCGTAATCGGCCTCTTTGGGAAGTGCCTATTGAGCTGCGGAGGCTGGAACCAGAGCTGCCTATATTATGCGATCCTAGCCACATAGCAGGGCGGCGAGATTTGGTAGCCTCACTAGCGCAGACGGCCATGAACCTGGGTCTGGACGGTTTGATGGTGGAGGTGCATCCTCACCCCGACCAGGCTTTGACCGACGCAGGACAGCAGATTACGCCAGCAGAGTTGGAACAGGTGCTGAAATCGCTCGAGGTGCGACAGACCGACAGCACCGTGGCCGATGAGCAGCTGCGACTGCTGCGTGAACAGATTGATTTGTTGGACAGTGAGATGTTGCGCCTGTTGGCTGCTCGGCTGGAGGTAGTGGGGAAAATTGCCAAAGTGAAAGAACGTGGCAATCTGGCAGTGTACCAGCCCAAACGTTGGGAGCAACTGCTCCGTCAGCGTCGGCAGATGGCAGAGGATTGTGGGATGAACCCCGACTTTGTAGAGGAGTTGTTTGAAAAGGTGCATGCCGAGAGCGTGAAGGTGCAGCTGAGGAATTGAAAATTGAAAGTTGAAAATTGAGAATTTAGTGATTAGACAATACAAATCAACGTATCAACAATAAACCCTTTAACCCTTTTTCAACTACTTTAAACTCTAAACTGTAAACTTTAAACTGTAAAAAATATATGAAGATTCGTTTTCTTAAACTGAAAGACTGGCTACTGATGAGTGCCATGGGAGTTTTGGGCTTGACAGGATGCCACACCGCCAAGGATGTCGCAACTGAGCAGCAACCTGTGAAGGATGGCGACGATGCAGTGGTGGAGCCTACCCCTCGCAACGATATGGCGCTGATGTACGGTGTGCCGACGATGGACTTTGTGGTGAAAGGTCGCGTCATTGACCCGCAGGGCGAGCCGGTGAAAGGTATGCAGGTGATTTTGGTCAACCAGACGGTCGACATTGCACCCGACCACATGGACGAGGAGAACCCGTATGTGCAAGAGTACATCAAGCAGTCGTCGGATACGACTGATGCTCAGGGTGCCTTTGAGTGCCATGTGAAGGATGTACCGGTCGATGTGCAGCGTGTGATAGTGCGCGACATCGATGGTAGCAAGAACGGTGTCTATGAGGACCAGATGATCGACATCCGCTTTACTGAGGCCGACCAAAACGGAGAGCGTAAGGGTTGGTATATGGGCACGCGTACCAAGGATGTAGACATCACGGTAAGTAAGAAGTAGGAACTAAGCGCTAAGAAGTGGACCTGAAGCAGGAGATTTGGCGGCAATACCGCCACAATCAGGCACAGCTGCATCCTTTACGGACACTCTTTTGGGAGTGTACGTTGCGGTGTAATATGCATTGTAGGCACTGCGGGAGTGACTGCAAGGTGAGCAGCACAACACCCGACATGCCTGCGGCCGACTTTTTCAAGGCAATTGACGATATCACGCCTCATGTCGACCCACACAAGGTGTTTGTCATCTTTACTGGAGGCGAGGCTTTGCTGCGTCCCGACATTGATGCCTGCGGACTAGAACTATACCGCAGGGGTTTCCCTTGGGGGATGGTGACCAATGGCTACCTGCTGGACGAGAAGCGGCTGGATAACCTACTGCGGAGTGGAATGCACTCGATTACTGTGAGCCTCGACGGTTTAGAAGAAACGCATGACTGGATGCGCCAGACGCGAGGAGGCTTTGCCAACGCCAGCCGTGCCATCCGCCTGCTAGGGCAGACGAACGACCTGCTGTGGGATGTGGTGACCTGCGTAAATCCCCGCAATTACAATCAGTTGGAGGAGATAAAAGAATACCTGCTTTCGCTAGGATGCCGTCGATGGCGGCTTTTCTCCATCTTTCCGATGGGACGTGCCGCTCACGACCCCGAGTTGCAGCTCACGGACGAGCAGTTTACAGGAGTGTTGGATTTTGTGAAACGCACGCGCGAAGAGGGTCGTATGTATTGCAGCTATGCCTGCGAGGGCTATCTGGGAAGCTACGAGCGGCAGGTAAGGGATAACTACTATTATTGCAGGGCTGGCATTGAGGTGGCGTCGGTGCTGTGCGATGGCAGTATTTCGGGTTGCACCAGCATCCGTAGCAATCTGCATCAGGGCAATATCTACAAGGACAACTTGTGGGATGTGTGGCAGAATGCTTTTGAGCCCTATCGCGACCGCCGTTGGGCGAGAAAGGGTGAGTGTGCTAAGTGCAAGGTGTGGCGGTATTGTGAGGGCAACGGGTTACACTTGTATGACGACAATCGTGAGCTGCTCTCATGCAGTCTGCACCGCATCAAGAAATAGAGGGCACAAGGAGTTGTGCCAGACGGTCTAGGTCAGGGTCGTCGGCGGGAAAAATAATCTGGGCTTTTTGATAATGGGGCAACCTTTGTGAGAGTTGCTCACGGACGTAGAGGCTACGTTCTTCATCGGTCATGCCGGCAAGGATGGGACGTGGCTTTTTTGACTGTGCCGCACGGCGAAGGAGGGTCTCAACGGTGACATCGAAATAGACAGATTTGCCATGCTGGTTGATCCACTGCATATTGTCGAAATGACACGGGGTGCCGCCACCAGTGGAAATGACTACATTGTCGAGACTGGCTGTGCCATGTAGCAGTTTTTGTTCTAACTGCCTGAAAGCCTTTTCGCCGTAGCGTTTGAAGAAAATGGGGATAGAAGTGTGGTAGGTGTATTCAAACGTCTGGTCGAGGTCAAGCCACTGATAGCCTAGCTGATGAGCAAGGCGGTGACCGACGGTAGTCTTCCCGCTATACATGTAGCCTAAGAGGTAGATTCGCATGGGCTAGTCTTGATTGGGTGGGGGCAGGGTGCCTTCGGTGAATGAGATGAGGGGGAAGGTGCGCCTTGCGTTGCCTGCAAAGATGCCTAGGGCTCCGTTGACATTGCTGTAGACCGCTGGAGGTTCGGTGATAAGCTGCAAGGGGCTGGTGGCGTTGTCGAGGTTCTTTAGATAGCGGTATCTGTCGGGACTGACGGTCTCGACGTCGAGCGTGAACTCATGCAGGTAAGGGGCGACTTCGTTGGTGTCGGTCAAGCGGATGAGGGTGAGAGTGGTGTTGTGGTTGGTGCCGTCGATATTGTCGTCGGGGCTGAGCAGACGGACGAATGGAGAAAACCCTTGCACGGACATAAGACTAGAGATGGCAGGGTCGACGAGGTCTTTGTCGTTGCAGAGGAAGAATGTCGCATAGGTGGTGTCGATGGTGTCGTAGCGCTCGAAATAGGGGCTGTAACGGCTACCGCTATCGCGTTGGCGTAGAGTGATGCAGTAGTAGTCTTTGTAGTTGGGATAGTCGTCGATGTTGAAGTTGACGATAAGGAGATGAAAGGCACCTGAGTCGTTGGTATAGGCGACGGGCTGGCTGATGCGTGGCAGGCGTGGGACGGTGGTATGGGAGGTGACGGTGCGGTCATTGGTTTGGATGCGGATGGCTAGGCTGTCGTCCTCCTGTAAGGTGTAGTCAAAGAAGTATTTGCAACGGTCGACAGAGGTGGGTCGGTAGTCGACACCGTTGATGCTGACCACCATGTCCACGTCTGATATCGGTTGGTTGTTGGTTGAGTCGAGGAAGAAAAGGGTGTGGGCAAAGTAGACAAAGAGCTGCTTCTCGGCAGAGGGAACGGCATTGAGTACCAACTCAGATTGGGAGATGGAGGTGTCGAATGGGATGACCTTCTCGCACGAGACAAGGGTGAGAAGCAGAATGGGTATAATGATATATCGTTTCATGGTTCAGAAATATAAGGTATAGGCAATAGAAGGTAGGATGGGGAATATGGAGAGCTGCACAAGAGCCTTGTTGTAACCCTGGTAGGAGTGTTGGCTGCTAGTGTAGGTGAGGTAGGGGTTGGCGCGATTGTAGAGATTATAGACGCTGATATTGAAAGTGCGGCGCATCTTGGGACGCCAGACAGTGGGGTGCTCGCCCTCGTTGTCGGGCAGGGAGCTCTTGCGCTGTTTGAAGGTGCGATGGAAGTTGACACTGATGTCGGCGCGGTGGTAGTTGGGCATTCGGAAATTGTTGCGGCTGCTGACGTGCGATAAAGTGTTGCCCATGTTGGGTGAACTGTTGTATGCATCGGGGTCGTCGGAGGCAACGGGGTATCTCTCCATGGCGAGGGTGGCGGTGTTGCCAGTGCTGAACACCCAGGTGCCGCTGACATCTATCTTTTTGTTAATCTTATATGTCAAAACGATGGAGAAGTCGTGTCGACGGTCATATTTAGCAGGGAATGGGTTGCCGTTATTGAGTTCCTGACCGGGGCGATTGAAGAGGTGGGTAGTGCGGCTCCAGGTGTATGCTACCCAGCCGGTGAGGTCGCCATAGTTGCGCTGTGCAAGGAATTCCACACCGTAGGTCCATCCGTCACCCATGTTGACCAATTCTTCCCAGCCTACAGTAGTGCCAAATGAGGTGGCACCATCCTTGTATTCAATGATATTGCTCATGTGCTTGTAGTAGCCCTCTAACGAGAGGTCGACTCCGAGGTCGGTATTGTAGCAAATGCCGGCGGCCATCTGATGGGCGGTCATGGGAGAAATGCGGCGGGTGGAGGGCACCCATAGGTCGGTGGGGAGGCTGACGCTGGTGGTAGATAGTAGGTGCATGTATTGCGACATGTAGGCATAGCCCACTTTGAAAGAGAGGTTGTCGCCCAAGAGGGCTCGACCAGAAATGCGGGGTTGGACAGAGGGGTAGAAGACATCCTCGACACCGAATCCGCTGATATGTAAGCCGTAGTTGAGCTTGAATACGTCACTGATACTCCAATCGTCCTCGGCAAAAAGGACTATCTCGTTGGCCCGCACAGTGTCCTCGTGCAACATGGTGTCTATCTGCCAGGCGGAGTTCATCTGAATCTGGTCAAAGTAGTCGATGCTGCCGCTTGCCACAGTTGGGCGGATGCTGTGGCGGGTGTAATAGGTGCCAAACTGGATGTTGTGGTCGGGAGTGGGGGTGTACGAGAGGTCGAGACGGCCGGTGAGGTCATCGATGGTAGAGAGGTAGTCGCCCTTGATAGTCGACACCTGTTCTGTGCCGTCGTCGAGGATGGCATCTTTCTCTATTCCTACAGTCATTCGGTTATGGTATCGGGTGTAGGAAGCTGAGAGGTTGAGAAACAGGCGGGGACCCAACACATAGTTCCAGCGTATGCCTCCCATTGTGTTGCCCCAGTTGTTGGCATAGTCGAGGTATTGGTCTTCTGCCAAGCTGCTTTCGGTGCGCACCTTGGTGTAGACGTCGTCGTTGCCGTGGTAGAAGGTGGCATAGAGGCGGCTTTTGTCCGAGAACTTATGGGTGACCTTGGCGTTGAGGTCGTAGAAGTAGTAGCCTGCCACCAACTTGGTCTTGCCGTCCACATCGGTAGCGAGACGTTGCACCAGCGGCTTCAGCATAAAGTCGGCATAGGTACGTCGTGCCGAGAAGCAGAAAGTGGTCTTCTCTGGTACGATAGGACCTTCGACATTCAGTTTGGCAGAGATAAAACCGAGGGAGGCGTTGCCGTGTATCTCTTTGTCGTTACCGTTGTTGGTGGTTACGTCCAGCACGCTCGAGAGTCTGCCTCCGAAACGGGCAGGGAAACTGCCTTTGTAAAGGGTCACATTCTTCACCGCGTCGGCATTGAAGGCGGAGAAGAAGCCACCCAAATGGTTTACGTTGTAAAGGGGTATGCCGTCCAAGAGGAATAGGTTTTCGTCGGGTCCACCGCCACGCACATACATTCCACCTGTCCCCTCGTTGCCGCTCTGCACTCCGGGCAGTAGCTGGATGGCCTTCATAATGTCGGCTTCGCCAAATAGTACGGGGACGGCCTTCAGCTGCTCGACAGGCATTTCGATGGCTGACATCTGGGACGATTCGCGTGAGTTGATGCGCTGTGCCCTCACAATAACCTCGTTCAGCTGGATGCTAGGGCGTAGCTGGTAGTTGCGGGTGGGGTTCCCTTTCAGCTGGAGGGTGTCGTATATGGCTTCATAGCCCACATAGGTGATACGGAGGGTGGCGGTATTGTCCTTGAGGGTGAGGGTGTATCGTCCGTTGACATTGGTGGTGGTGCCTTTGCCGCTGCGGGTGTCGAGCACGGTGGCGCCTATCAGTGTTTCGCCCGTCGCCTTGTCGGTAATGGTGCCGCTGACGGTATGTTGGGCGCGTAATCCCAAGGGGATTAGCAGCAGGAACAGGATGAGTTGTCGGTGCATTCGTTTAGAAGTTGCGATATGGTTTTATTGAAAAGGGGGTGTACTATGTCGGGTGCAATTTCGCATAAGGGTGTAAGCACAAAGCGACGGAGATGCATCCGGGGATGTGGCAGAGTTAAGTCGGGAGTGTCGACTACAAGAGAGTCGTAGAGAATAAGGTCGATGTCGATTGGGCGGCTGGAATATAGGTGAGAATTGAGAATTGAGAATTGAGAACTATCAGGGTGTGGAATCTCACTATCAACTTTCAACTCTAAACTTTCAACTTTTTCCTTCCGTCGTCTTCCTAGCTGGTGCTCTATGTCTAACGCCTCTTTGAGTGCGTCGTGTGGGGATAGGGTGGTCTCTACTAGCAAAGCCTGATTATAAAATCCCTGAGGATTGTCATCTGGGTGGAACGTTCCCCAAGGGGCTGTTTCGTAGAGGCTTGAACAAGCAACGACAGACCCGATACGCTGCCGTATCAGGTCTGTCGCTTCTGTTATCATCTGTCGGCGGTCGCCTTGGTTGCCGCCAATCAGTAGATAGAGTTTTGGCATTATTTCACCTCGGTGAACACCATCTCAAATTTCATCTCCATACCAGTCTCGTCGTCGCGCTCGGTCTGGGAGATAACGATAGTGTTATCCTTCTTGTTATAGGTGAAGGGAATAGTCTCGGTCTCACCATCCTCGTCGGTAGAGGTCAGGGTGCCAGCTTCGCCGTCGAAAGTGTAGGTGAAGGTGAAAGTATCCTCTTCATTGTCGATAGGCATAGTCATGCCCATAGCCGACATCGAGCCGCTGGTGGTCATATCCATGGTACCATTGGTGGCATCAGTGAACTTCATCGTGGCATCCATTACCATGTTGATGTGGGCGGTGATGCCTTCCATGCTCATGTCTTGGTCAATCACTGTGTGGGTCTTCCAGCTGGTGCCGGGTAGTTCTTTTTCCTTGTTGCAAGAGGTGAACACCATAGTGACGCAGGCCAATAAGGCCAAAAACAAAGTTTTTTTCATTTTGTTTGATTTTTTGATTAATAAATGATTTGTTAATTCGGTATTACGTTAATTCGGTATTACGTTATGACGATAGTGAGTATGCCAATCATCCGCAGTGGATAAAG
>CAMYZD010000016.1 GCA_947303735.1 uncultured Bacteroidales bacterium
GCACCTATATTCCTGGTGCCTAGTTCTTGGGTTGTATCGATTGTTTCTGTCATTTTCACTGTTTGGGATAGGGCGTACACGGGGGTACTTTGATGGGCGTACACGGGGGTACGCCCCTACCGTTTGATTCGGTTTTGCAAAGCCATATAGGCATTGTATGCCTCAAAGCCGCTGGCCACCTGCATGGAACGCTCGTCGACTAGCAGGTTAGGACGGTGGAGGTTGCAGAAGGGGGTGTCGGGCACATGGATGCCCACACGGAAATAGCAGGCGGGTATCTTTTGCGCGAAGAAGGCGAAATCCTCAGCCGTCATGCGCAGGTCGAGCCAATCTACATTCTCCGCACCAAGGAAGGCGACACCGTTGTCGTGCACCTGCTGGGTGCAGTCGTCGTCGTTAATAACAGGAGGATAGCCATAGTCGATAAAGAGGTCGCACTCGCCGCCCATGCTTTCGGCAATACCGCAGCTCATCTTGCGTATCTTCTCGTGGCAGTCCAGTCGCCATTGGGGGTCGAAGGTGCGGATGATACCTTCCATTTTTACCTCGTCGGGGATGATGTTAGTGCGTCCCTCCCCTATTATCTTGCCAAAACTGAGTACTGTGGGCATCATCGGTGCCGCATTGCGGCTGACCAGTTGCTGCAATGCCACCACGATGTGCGAGGCTATCAAGATGGGGTCGACGCTCAGGTGCGGCGTGGCGCCATGTCCGCCTTTGCCTTTCACAGTCCAATACAGCTCATCGGTGGAGGCCATGTAGCGACCCTTGCGCATACCGATACGCCCCACCTCCATCTCGGGCAGGCAGTGGAAAGAATAAATCTCATTGGGCAACACCTCATCGAAGAGACCGTCGTCCATCATCATGCGTGCACCGCCAGGGTACATCTCCTCCGACGGCTCGAATATGAGCATGACGCTGCCGTTCAGTTCTTCGCGGATGTCGCACAATATCTGGGCGGCACCCAACAGCGAGCTGGTGTGCATGTCGTGCCCGCATGCGTGCATCACTCCAGGATTCTCTGAGGCAAAGGGCAGACCCGTGGCTTCGGTCAGAGGCAGCGCGTCGTAGTCGGCACGCAGGGCGACACAATAGCCGTCGGGGTCTTTGCCACCACGAATCATCACCATCACTCCCGTCTTGCCAATGCCGGTCTTGGGCTCTAGCCCCATTTCGCGTAGCCGCTCGGCCACATAAGCCATGGTGCCGTGCTCCTGCTGGCTCAACTCGGGATGGCGGTGCAGCCAACGCCGCCACTCCACAACGGTGGCGGCATGGGCTGATGCCAACGACTTGATTCTGTCTATCATTTCCGCACCCATATCTGAGTAGGTTTGCCGTCGATGATTTCAATGGTCTGCTGGGCTGCATCGGCAATAGAATCCACCAAATTGAGTTCGGTGCAAAGAATCTCATTGCAGATATACTCCTTGTGGGCACATACAGCCTCGTCCCACTCGCCGTGGAGCAGGTCCACCTTGATTCGGTCGGTCACCTCGAAGCCCTCCTTGCGGATGTTCTGTATGCGGTTCACCAATTCGCGGGCAATGCCTTCGGCCTTCAGTTCGTCGGTGACGGTGATATCCAATGCCACAGTGAGGCTGCCTTCGTTGGCCACCACCCAGCCGGGGATGTCCTGAGTGGCTATCTCCACGTCACTGAGCAATATCTCCACAGATTGTCCCTCAATGGTGAGGTCACATTTGCCAGCAGCTTCCAGAGCGGTAATCTGCTGCTGAGAGAAAGCCTGTATCTCGTTGCTGATGGCCTTCATAATCTTACCATAGCGGGGACCTAAGGTTTTGAAGTTGGGCTTGATACGCTTGACCAGAATGTCGTTGTCGGGGGAGATGAACTCGATATCTTTGATATTCAGCTCCGAGCAGATAAGGTGCTTCACCCGTTCCACCTGTTGGCGGAAACCCTCGTCGGGCATAGGTAGCATAATCTTCGAGAGCGGTTGACGCACACGAAGGTTGCTCTTCTTGCGGAGCGACAGACCCATTGAGCAGATTTGCTGTGCCAGCTGCATACGCTCCTCCAGCGCCTTGTCAATCATCTCTTCATGTACCTCGGGGAACGCAACATGGTGCACCGAAGCCGCATCAATACGGTGGGTGACATTGTTGAGGTCAAGGAACATGCGCTCGCTGAAGAAAGGAGCGATGGGCGACATCAAGCGTGCCAATGTCTCCAAGCAGGTGTAGAGAGTCTGGTAGGCAGAGACCTTGTCGGCAGTCATCTCGCCTTTCCAGAACCGGCGACGGCACAGACGCACATACCAGTTGCTCAGGTTGGCATCCACAAACTGCGCGATAGCACGACCTGCGCGGGTGGGCTCGTAGTCGTCAAAGGCCTCGTCGACCGTCTTCACCAGCGTGTTCAACTCACTGAGAATCCAGCGGTCAATCTCGGGTCGCTCGGCGATAGGCAGGTCAGCCTCCTTGTACTCAAAGCCGTCGATATTGGCATAGAGAGCAAAGAAGCTATAGGTGTTGTAGAGGGTGCCAAACAGCTTGCGGCGCACCTCATCGACACCCTCCACGTCGAACTTGAGGTTGTCCCACGGCTGGCTGTTGGTAATCATATACCAGCGAGTTGCGTCGGGTCCCTGCTGCTTCAGTGTCTCAAATGGGTCAACGGCGTTGCCCAAACGCTTCGACATCTTGTTGCCGTTCTTGTCGAGCACCAGACCATTGCTGATGACGTTCTTGAACGCCACGCTGTCGAAACACATGGTGGCTATGGCGTGCAGCGTGTAGAACCAGCCACGAGTCTGGTCCACACCTTCGGCGATAAAGTCGGCGGGGAATTGGTCAGTGGTCAACTGCTCGCCCATATAGTGAATCTGGGCGTAAGGCATGGCACCGCTGTCGAACCACACATCAATCAGGTCGGGCTCGCGCATCATCTTCTTGCCACTCGGCGACACCAACACCACACCGTCGATGTAGGGTCGGTGCAGGTCGAACTCTTTGTAGTCGCCTTTGTAGGGGTTATCTTTCATAAAACCGACTGCGACCGACTTCTCAATCTCGTCGCTCAACTGCTTCACACTGCCGATGCAGATTTCCTCTTTGCCGTCCTCGGTACGCCAGATGGGCAGCGGGGTACCCCAGTAGCGGCTGCGGCTCAAGTTCCAGTCCACGATGTTCTCCAGCCAGTTGCCAAAACGACCCGTGCCGGTCGCCTCGGGTTTCCAGTTGATGGTCTTGTTCAGCTCTATCATGCGGTCGCGCAGAGCGGTGGTGCGGATAAACCAGCTGTCCAACGGGTAGTACAGCACCGGCTTGTCGGTACGCCAGCAATGGGGGTAGTTGTGGGTGTGCTTCTCACTCTTGAAGAGTTTGCCCTGCTCCTTAAGCATGATGACCAATTCCACATCCAGACTCATGTCCTTCTCAGTCTTTGTGGGGTCGAAAGCGTTTTTCACAAACTTGCCAGCATACAGGGCGTAGGTGTCAGTGTCCATATTCCCCTTCACCCACTCGGGGTCAAGATCCTCGATGCGAGCAAAACGGCCCTGCTTGTCCACCATGGGCATCTGCTTTCCATCGCGGTCATAAAGCAACAAGTCGCCAATGCCAGCCTTCTTCGCCACGCGGGCATCGTCGGCACCAAAGGTGGGAGCAATATGCACAATACCCGTACCGTCGTCAGTAGTGACATAGTCGCCTAAGATGATACGGAACGCCTCACCCTCCTCAGCGGTGCGGTGGGTCTGCTCAGCGGCATTCACCACCGTAGGCTTCACCCAAGGTATTAGTTGCTCATAGCGAATACCCTCCAAAGCGGTACCCTTGCACTCACCAATCACTTTGGCGTGCAGCAGTTTCGACTTCTCGTCGGGCTCACCCTCGGTGAAGAAGTCGCCCATCAGCGGCTTTGCCATAATGATGCGGCAAGACTCCTGAGTATAAGGATGAGTGGTCTCCAACAACACATAATCAATGGTGGGTCCAACACACAAAGCCGTGTTCGACGGCAGGGTCCAAGGAGTGGTCGTCCAAGCAATGGCGTAAGTGGGGACATCCGACTTGTCTGACAAGTCCGACAAATCCGACAAGTCCGACAAAATCCGGAACATTGCCACGCAGGTGGTGTCCTTCACGTCGCGGTAGCAACCAGGGAGGTTCAGCTCGTGGCTCGAAAGACCCGTGCCTGCGGCAGGGCTGTATGGCTGGATGGTGTAGCCCTTGTACAGCAATCCCTTGTCGTAGAGCTTCTTCAACAGGAACCACAGCGTCTCGATATACTCATTCTCAAACGTAATATAGGGGTGCTCCAGGTCTACCCAGTAGCCCATCTGTTTGGTCAGTTCATCCCAAAGGTCCTTGTACTGCAACACCTCGGTGCGGCAGGCCTTGTTGTACTCATCAACCGAAATCTTCTTACCAATATCCTCTTTGGTGATGCCCAGTTTCTTCTCCACACCCAACTCCACGGGCAGACCGTGCGTGTCCCAACCTGCCTTACGATCCACAAAATAACCTTTCTGCGCCTTGTAGCGGCAGAACACGTCCTTAATCGTACGCGCCATCACATGGTGGATGCCGGGCTTGCCGTTTGCCGACGGAGGACCGTCGTAAAACACGTATGAGGGATGTCCCTCGGCTAGTTTTTGCCCCTTCTCAAAAGTCTCATTCTCCTCCCAGAATTTGCGGATTTCCTCGCCAATCTGGGTCATGTTAAGCTGTTTGTATTCCTTATAGCTCATTACTATATATAAATATTATTTAATAATACACATATATACAACACCTTGCACCCACAACGGCGCAAAGCAACCAAATTGCAAAGATAAGAAAAAAAAGTGACTTAAATCAAATATTGTTTGATGGAGTTTTTAGCACGCCAGCCACTCATGCATGAAACAGTCAAGCGTTCATGCAATCACTCCACCTCCCTAAGTTTCACATCTACCTCCTTGGTGGCGCGACCCTCGTACCAATGCCCGTCGCCGCCATGCAGGTCGGAGCGATTGAAGACCACCTGCACCGTGGTGTCGGCATAGTGGCCGTTGGCCTCGCCGTCAATGTCGGAAAATGTGACATTTGCCGTGTCATGCTCGTAGGGGAAATTGCCGTAGCAGAGATAATAGCGTCCGTCGGCATCAGTGGTGTCGGCATTGTACCTGCTCAACGACACTTCAATCCCCTCAATAGGCACATCGTTTTGTGTGGTGACACGTCCTTTCACCTCATAGTCGGCCTCGGGGCAGCCGTACTCGCACTGTATAAAACGCTCACAACCCACATTCACTCCCAACAAGCCTGCCGCCGTTGCCAGCAACCAATGCTTTAATTTATGGTATTGTATCTTCATAATTCAGGCCTTTTTTATTATGACGCATAACACGGCAAAATCTTACATTAATTAACAAAGATTAACTCTCCCGTTTTTTGCCATCACCTCAGCAATACCACCGTCCCTACCACAATCTTCTTTTCCCCTTCAAGGGTGGCATAGGTGCATTTGTACACATAAGCACTCACTGGGCTACGCACTCCATTGTAGGTACCATCCCAGACCTCCTCCATATTCTTCGTATGGAATATCCGATTCCCCCATTGGGTGTATATCTGCAAATCGTATTGAACAATATTCACCCCATAGCCCCTAAACACATTGTTCGTCGCCTCATCGGGTGTGAATACATTGGGAAACCACAACTCCTGACGACTTACCCCTACGGTGGCGTATGCCGTATCCGAACATAGTTCGCTATAGTTGACTAGCATCACCTGTAGGCTGTCGTCGCCCACATCTGCCCGATACACCAATGTAGTCCCCTCTTCGCTTTGCAAAATACCATTGACATACCATTCGCGCCACCACGAGGTGTCGCCTATGTCGGTGGCAGTCAATTCAGGATTATCACCCCATAGCCATGACGGCGACACATGGAGCTGAGCATTGACAACAGGCACAGATTCTATCATCAGCGTGTCAGACAGAGGGCATTTAGGCTCATCAGAATAATCAATAATGACGGAATAAACCGTCGATTCCGCTGGTTCCAACCGTAGTCCGTCGGGGTATTGACTGCCTAGAATCAGACCTGTCGGCAGTTGAATGTCTGTCGGCTGTGCCGTCCAACGATAGACCAGCGTGTCCGATAGCCCGACAAGGTAATACCCTCCCTCTTCGCAAAAAGGTTCTGCCACCAATTGCGCCACAGGATGCTGCCGCACCGAGACGCCCAGCACCACGATGCTGTCCGTTCCCGCCACACACCTCAAATTCAATGTATCCGTGCCTCCTTGTGCAAAAAGGTCTCCCCTCCAATTGAGGGGCATGGCATCCACACACACCGTCGTGTCGTGAAACTCAATACTACTTAAACGTAGACGACACACACTGTCGCATCCTTCGATGGTGGAAAGCATCTGACTATACACACCCGGAAGCGAATAATCCTCCATTCCAAAATGGTAAGTGGTGCCTAACAGAAATGTGTCAGCCGACTGCGATTCGATGGTAGGGATCACATGCAGGTGCAGACTTGCCACCGTGTCGCATCCATCAGTTGCCCACTGGTGGGAATAGATGCCCGAAGTGGAATAGGTGGAATCGAAAAAGTTGACGGTACGGCCTTGGCAAATAGTGTCGTAGACCGAGTAGAACGCCGTGTCGAAATAAGCCAGATGGAGAAGGAACGAGCCACAATAGTCTTCGTAATGATAAGTCCCCGAATCTAAGAATACCGTATCCTGCAAGTAATAGGGAGTGCCGGGGCATACGGTAGCATATATCGTGTCATATACGCGAGTGACACGGAAGGTGCGGCTCACAGAATCAACACATTCCCCATTGCCCAACATGGCATAGAGGGTTACGGTATGCGTCCCTGTGTCAAATTCGCGCACTGGATTGATAAGTGTGGTGGTGATGCTGTCGTCAAACACCCATAGGTATTGCTCGCAAGGTTCTGTAGACGTCAGCGTATGGGCACTGTCGTGTGCCACAAAGCTCTCATTGACAAAACGGATATGCATGCCACAGGAGTCTAAGTAATCCATACTGAACGCTACCGCAGGATAACGCACGCCTGCGTATGCCGACACGGTAAAGCCGCAGTTCAGACTCGACAGCCGGTAGGTAGCATCGCAACGGTAATATCCATCCTCTGTGACGTACAGAGAATCGTCCGTAGACAACGTCTCACTTGGATTGTCTGCCCTATACCAGCGATACGTGAAACCCTTGGGCGCATAGAGCACGTTATCCTCTGAGGCTCCACATGCCATCATACGGAGATTCTTGCGCCCACTCTCTAGCGTGAAATAGGCATAACCGAAATGTGCACCTAGGCTACAGTCGGCATTGGAGAGTTTGACACGGATTGTCCGTCCATGCAACGACATCAAATCAACGCCCACTGCCGACCAATCACGCCAAACTATTACATAGTTATTCGTAACGTGCTGCCAACCCGAGGAGTCGCCCGAAATGAAATTGGCATAATAACAACTGTCAATCAAGCGTCCTGCAGAGTCGAGTATGCTAAATGTGAAATAGGGCTGCTGCTCTGGCCGATGATTAGGCTGCTGTTCAACAATCGCATAGTTCAGTATTAACAGGTCATAATCATTCGTGTCCACAGAAAGGGTATACTCCACCGACTCTTGCTCTGCTCCATCCCGCCAATTTCCCAACCGCACAGAATAGCAATAACCCGGGGGCACCTTTAATAGCGCATACCCGGTGATAGAATCCAGTTCTGTTGGGTTGCTGTGCACGGTATGCCGTGACTGACTGCTAGACGGCCCCAAATCAAAGCAGCCTACATCTGCATCCGGATGGGTACGAATTCCTCTACGACATGTCACACCTGAATCATTCAAATCCCAGTAATGTATCCTATTCCCAATCCAGTCGTTCGAAGCACAATAGCGCATATAGTATCGTGCCAAGGCTGGTTCTCCCAACGAACTATCGGGGCAAAACCTCCTCACATACACATCATACACCAAGGTGTCATCCAGACTATCCAGAATCAATTCGTTTCCCACGACATCGACACTAGTACCCATGCCTGGCACAAAACCTTCCTCGCCGTACTCTACCCTATAACGTCCTACATCACTCCAGCTGACTCGCACAGAATTACTGGTCAACGTTTCAAAAAACAGACGTGGTGGCGGTGTACAGACTGGCGTAAACTTGTAATAACGACCCTGCCCCGGCCACCCTCTCACCTGATTGTCATTGAGAGCCTCGTCGGTGGCAGTATGTGTCAGTTGGTCAACAACAATATATTTTGTTGGTGTACCCGCGATACCTATCTGCATATCATACTGTATGCCGTCCGTCATCTCTCCATAGAGGAAAGTGACGCTGTTGTCCCACTCTCTCAGTTGTACTTGCATACGGCGAGAAGGGGAGCTTGACGAACCCATAACATAATCCAATACAAAAAGATGGCTATCAGCCACACCCAACAACTTACATCGACGATAGGCAATAGAAATCATGGACTGAGAGAGTCCCAATGGTCTCAAGAGAGGTGCGTTAACAAGATTTTGTGGGGAAAAAGAGGGGTAATTGAAATGTTCATTAAAATATTCTGACTCAAGATAGACCGAGCCAAAATACGACACATTTATAAGCCTAATCGATTGACCAAAAAAATCAAAGTCGAACCCAATATCATAGTTAGATATAGAACTATATCCATAGAAAGTTGCATTATCCCATGTATCGCAATCAATCCATTGCGAAGTGTCCACCCCAGTTGTAAACTGGTAGTCATATATGTAACTATCTGCCTGTGCATACATCTTATTTCCCACCATACAGGCAAGCAAGAAACACACAGTCAGCCAACGACATAATCTACTACTTTTTAACAAACGAGGCATCGTAATATAGCGTCAATTGACGTTGCAAAGATACACATTTTTCCACAACCAACAAAAAATCTTTTTGTCTCCAAATACACCCTCCCCTACCGCCTTCGCCAAACCATCCCACCCCTCTAATAACGAGCCTCGAGGCAGTGAATCGGCACAATAAAAAAACCCTCCGTTTCACAACGGAGGGTAAAACAAAAGCGTATGAAAAAAAATATTATTACTGTGCTCTAAGTTATTTCTTCTTGAGGAACTCCTGAACCTGGTCGGACAGGACGACATCTTCCTGGAAGGTATAAGCATTGGTCTTGGGAGAGCGAACCATACGGATAACCTTGGCATAGCTCTTACCAGTAGCGGTTTTCAGGGTTGCAACAACTTTCTTTGCCATAGTTCTCTATCTCCTATTATTTGATTTCTTTGTGAACAGTCATTTTCTTCAAGTACGGGTTGTACTTCTTGAGCTCCAAACGCTCAGGGGTGTTCTTTTTGTTCTTAGTGGTGACATAACGGCTCATGCCGGGAACACCACTATTCTTCTGCTCGGTGCACTCGAGGATAACCTGCACTCTAGCGTCTTTATTCTTCTTTGCCATGTTTCTTTAATACTATCTGTCTTTGGTTCTTTGTTTCCGCTTTCTTATCGGCATGGGAAAGAGCATCAACAATCCACATTGCGTCCCTCAAAAGCGGTTGCAAAAGTACTACTTTTTTTTGAATCAGCAACCTTTTTTCTTAAAAAAAACGCTTCAAATGTATCATCATTCTGTATTTCAGCATATTGCAAACTACACAAGAAGGTCTTATCGTACACTATCACCTGCTTATTTCGCTCAAAAAAGATTCTTTTTTTCCAAATTTGACCCCTATTCCAATAAGCTATTCTATCTAAATAGAAGTCCTCTTATACCACATACTTTTTCAGAATCGGTACTTTCTTCAGCAGAAATGCAATGACGTAGCTCACACAAAACGCCACCACAATTGTGACAAACATATTGAGCGGTATATTGGGTATAAAACGCCGTATACGGCTATATATTTCAATCACTACCAACATATGTACCAAATAGATACCAAATGTACACTCTGAACAAGTCAATAGCCATGCACTCTTCTTCCCTTGCAGTTTCAATGGATGGCTGGCAGCAAAAAGGAGGATGGCTGCACTACATATTATCATATTGGGGGCACCATAATTGAACAACACACTATGTCCATTCTGAGAAATCACTCCTCCTATTGATGTAACTAACAAAGCAATCAATCCTAGCCAATATACTCCTCTACGTATCTTCTTTTTCTTGGCGTTGTCCTCAAACGAATCCACAGCCAACGTCTTTATGTAATACCCTAATACGCAGTATCCCGCATATTTGACAAACAAGACATCATCCATATCAAACGGAAGTGTCACAAATCGTCCCACATAATTATATACCATCACACAAAACCATACAAGCACGAAATACTTCAAAAGAGCAGAATTGGCCGTAATGAACCTTAATATAGGCACTGCTAAATACACCCCTATTATCATCCCAAGATACCAGAAATGTGCTTCTTGCGAACCCAATGGGTAAAAGGGTTTATGCAGCACCAAGGCATACACTCCCGACCAAAATATTAAGGCTGTTAATATCCTCAGAATGTTCTTTGAGAACAATTTCTTCATAGGGACTTCCTTTGCTGGGTCTAACATAAAGAAACCCGTAATCATCAAAAAGACTGGCACGCCCCAACGTCGGACACCTTTGAGAAAAAGGCATAGATTGTAATCAAAAGAGCCTGGATCAATTCTATCAAGGGGGCTACTGACCACATGAGCCATCACAACTGCCAAACAGGCAAGAATGCGTAGCACGTCTATCGAATAGTTTCTCGTAGTCGTATTCTTTTCTACTGCCATATTCTGAGACCTTTCTTATTGATTTTTGGTATGTTCTATTAATTCATTTTTTTGAGAGCATGTGTCTCCGACATGCTGTGATGTACTTACCTGATATACCCCACACTGCAAGTGCAGGGTTATTGAGAGTTTGTCTCTCTGAGGCAATTTACTTTTCTTAACGAATACAGTCCTCACCAATAAGCACTATACAGAGTTGTGCATTGTCTACAGTCTCACCCTACTATTCATTGGCATAAGTACCCGCAAACTCGTCTTCTTCCTCAACGAAATAGGTACTTGTGTGCACTGTGGGCGCCTGCACGCTGTCGTCCTTGCGGTATTCCCAACCCCGAGGAGGACGCTTGCAATTACTCACACTGCCCTGGATATATTCTATCTCTTCCTCCGTCAGTTCACGGTCGCCCGGAATGAAGTGTTCACGCCAGAAGGGGAAGTCTTCCGCCAGCTCGCCCGAATAGTAAAAATCGAATCCTATAGCTCCGAAAGTGTAGACCTGCCCGTTTATCTTGATATGGCTTCCTCCGCATACGGGGTCTGGCTTGGGCACCGACTGGGCAAAGCCGACATTGAACAGGGTGAAGAGTATATCGGGGCGGTTGCTAATGTCATACCCTGCCCGCTTCCACTGCAACATGGTCTGATGCAAGATACAGGCAGTATAGAGATAAGAATAGAGGTGGTTGCGATAGTCTACCAGACGGTTGTATCGTTCGTCGTCTTGTGCCGTACCCTCCACCGCATAATCAAGCAGGTGCTCATAACGTTTGCCCATGTAGAAGGGGGAGCTAGGATCCTTCAGATGCTCTTCAATCGCCTTGGCAGTCGACATCTTGATACCGTTCACCCCATAGGAAAACTGCGACTGCACGTTGAGCACCTTCACCGGTCCAAGGTATTTCTTCAGCTGTTCTCTATTGGAATTGAACAAACGGATCTGTTCTCCAATCAGACACCCTACTATCAGTCGGGGTTCTACGCCCGTGAGTCGACCAGCCTCTATGATGAGGGCCTTGTCTCTGACAATGGCCTCCCTCAGGGCTTGCCATTCCACGTCCGCCATCCAAGGAATCACGTTGCCCGCCTCTCGCTGCGGCACCTCCGACAGCACAGCCTCTACCTTCCTTAGCAGGTCGTTATATTCCGACAGGTCCTCAATATACATGCTGCAAGCCGCCAACATGCGGTCCACATGCATCGGGTCGTGCCCAAATTGGGCTGCCTGAGTGATAAGCTGGGCATTGGTCGGGTAGAACTTCGAGAAAGCCGCCAACTTCACATACTGACGCATCCATCGTTCTTGCACCTGTTGGGTGGTGAGGACCGAATCAGACAGTGACTTCATCTCGTCGACCGAGAGCATGTACCTATAATTGCGGTCCTGTGCTCCACGGTCTTTCGTAAAACCTAATTGGTAGAAAGCCCATGCCCCTACTACACCGAAACCCACTAGGGCAAACAGCCATACGACTATGTCCCATATTTTTCGTCCCAGAGGACGGTCCCGCCAATTTTGAGAGGTTATGCCAAGTTTCGAAGCCATTCTACTTTTTCAAAGAGGGTGACATCCATGAGGACGAATACGAGTGCACCAGCAATGTAGCCGACGAGAGCCTTAAGGGTAATGTTCTTGAGATACCAGATGAAGTCAATCTTCTCCATTCCCATGACTGCCACACCGGCAGCAGAACCGATGATGAGCAGGCTACCACCAGTACCGGCACAATAGGCCAAAAACTCCCAGAAAGGATGGTTGACTGCGAAGAGGGCTCCATCTGTGATAGGATACATACCCATGACGGCTGCCACCAGCGGCACATTGTCCACCACCGAGGAGAGCACTCCAATAATAAGGTCGATAAGGAAGAATCCCACAGGTTCTTCACCCATGCTGATGTTAAGGAATGCGTCATTAAGTCCACCCGCCAGATCTCCCAAAATACCAGCCACCTTTAAGCAGGCTACAGCCATCAGGATGCCCAAGAAAAAGAGTATGGTCGGCACATCGATGTGTTCCAACGTGCTGACTGCGGTAGGCAGCTTGTGGCCATCCTTCTCATACTTGCGGCTGACAATCTCTGTCGTCACCCACAGCACACCTAAGCCAAACAACATGCCCAGATAGGGTGGCAGGTGGGTGATGGTCTTGAAGATAGGGACAAAGATAAGTGCGGCTATGCCCATGATGAGGATGAGGCGACGGAGATGCACCGGCACTTCCACACCGCTGTTCTCACTATCGGGTCGGGTGATGTCGCCCTTCAGTGTGGCACCTACGATAAGGACGGGTACCGCCATACATACGAGCGAGGCCACCAGTGTTTTCACCATAATATTCACGGTAGTCACCTGCCCGCCGATCCACAGCATGATGGTGGTCACGTCGCCGATAGGACTCCACGCGCCACCCGCATTGGCAGCTAGAATGACCATGCCCGCAAACAGCCAACGTTCTTTCTTGTCTGCAATAAGTTTGCTAAGCAAAGCACACATGACAATGGCAGTAGTCATGTTGTCAAGCAGTGCCGATAGGAAGAAGGTGAGAATGCTCAGCTCCCACAGCAGTTTCTTCTTATTGGTGGTTGTAATCTTGTCTGTGATGATGCGAAATCCTTGGTAGTCCTCAACCAGGGTGACAATTGTCATAGCTCCTAGCAGGAAAAACACTATCTCCGCTGTCTCACCTAGATTCTCAACCAAGTTGCCCGAAATAAACGAGCGCCATTGTTCAATATCAAGATCGGGACGGAAGATGATATTGCAGAACGAGAAAACCGCCCACAAGGCTGTACCCAGCAGTAGGGCCGTGGCCGTTTTATTGACCTTCAACGGATGCTCCAGCGCTATGCAGGTGTATCCAATAATGAAAATAGAGATTAATGCTAATACCATGATTTTTTATTGGTTTTGTTATCTTCTTTTCTGCTGTTGTTTTTGCATCTCCTCTGTCATGCGCTGCATCTCTTCCAGACGCTTCTGGAAGTTGCTCTTCTTCTGAGGAGTGTTCTTGTGCTTGGCGTCGTATGCCGCCATACGGGCACGCACATTCTTCTCGTTCGTAAACTTCCTAATCAGAACCATCTGCAACATCGTGATGCTCAGCGAGCAGAAGTAGTACAGATTCAATCCTGCCGCCATGCTGTTGAACATAAACAGCATCATGAAGGGCATGAAATACATCACAAACTTCATCCCCGGCATACCCGCGTTCATATTCTGACCCTTCATAGTGTACCACGTGTAGAAGAACTGCATTCCAAACATCAGCAGGCAGAACAGCGACACATGGTCGCCATACAGCGGGATGTTGAATCCTAAGTCTAGTATGCTGTCGTATGTCGACAGGTCGTCACACCATAGGAAAGGTTTCTGTCGCAACTCAATAGCCACAGGATAGAACATGAACATGGCAGTCAAGATAGGCATCTGCAACAGCACAGGCAGGCACCCCGCCATCGGACTGTATCCAGCCTTCTTCTGCAGCCTACTCATCTCCTGCTGCTTCTTCATGGCATCTTCGGGGTTGGGGTATTTTTTGTTGAGCGCGTCCATCTCCGGTTTCAGTATGCGCATGATAGCCGAGCCCTGATAGGACTTGAACGTCAGCGGGAACAGCACCAGGCGCAACAGGATGGTGAACACTATAATAATGATACCGTAGTTCCAATTGAAGGTTTCCAAGAAGTTGAACACCGGGATAATCAGGTATCGGCTCACAAACCGCGAGAAGACCCACCAACCCAACGGTAGCATCTTCTCAAAGCCACGATGCATGGCGCGCAAGTCGCGATATTTGGTGGGACCAAAGTAGAAGTTCATGCCCATCGTGCAGTCACGCTCACTGCTATAGGTCAGTCCTATGGTACTGTTCATGTCGCACAAATAGTTGGCATTGGTGTTGCTCTTGTCGGTGGCCTGAGTCATGTAGGCATTCTCAAAGGTGCTGTCGGCCACCAGTATGGCGCAGAAGAACTGTTGCTTGAATGCCACCCACTCTACCGAGGTCTTCACATTCTTCTCTCCGTCACGTCCGCGACCCACCTCGTCCACATCGTCCTTGGCAGCTTTGAAGTAGATGCTCGAATAGAACTTCTCGGGGTCTTTGTTCCTATTACGGCTACCACGGCTGCTGGCATCCACCTTCTCCTGGCGGTTCATCTTGTTATGCCACTCGAAGTCCATATAGTCGGTAGCGCGAATTACATTCTTCAATCCATGGAAGTTAATATCAAACTTCACATCATATTCGTCACCCACTACCCGATAACAGAACTCAATATACTTATCCTCGCTCACACCCAGGCTGTCGCCCACGTATGCACGGAAGTGGAGGTTTATTGCCTCGTTCGAGGCTATCTCATAAATGCTATCTGTGGTTATAGGCAGCAGTTGGTCGCCATACTCTCTATAGGCCGCAAACACCAAGTCCTTGGTATTGATAACCCTAGTGTCCTCTGTCGAGAAGATGAGGTTCATGTTGTCGCCAGCCGGTGTGATAAGCTGCAGCGGCATGCTGTCGTAGGTGGTATATTGGCCTAGTACCACTTCCTGCACCTGTGCGCCCATGTTGGAGAAAGAAATCTCCATCAGCTCGTTTTTCACCTTCACATTCACCGTGTCGCCGAAGGCGCTGGCGTTAAAGACTCCCATGTCGCCGCGCTGGTTTCTCTGCAGCTGACGCTGGGCACTGGTGTCGCCTTGCATGGCCAGGCTGTCAAAGTGCGCCTTCACGGCCGCCACGCTGTCGGCATAAGCCACGCTGTCCATATACGCCTGCCGTATCGAGTCATTCACACGTTGACGCTCGGCGATTTCCTCCTTGCTGGGGGCTATCCACCACATGTACCCAACAAAAATACCAAAAATTAGGATGATTCCTATAATCGACTTTTTATTCATATCTATTTGTTATTCTGTGTTTACTGCCACTTATTCCCTCTCCACTTGAGTTTGCAAATTTACAATTATTTTCTCACACATTACCAATAATGAAATTATTTTTACAAAAAAGGCTGTCTGATTGAAAAGTTTTGCGTAATTTTGTACATTCAAACTTTATACCGTTATGATTAAAAGAAAGAGCCGTTTATTCCTCATTTTGTTGGCTGTTACGCCACTTATTTTCGTCAGTTGCCATCAGGCCCAGAACGACAACGAACCCATTTTGGATACCGTAGCCATAGAACCCGAGCCACTCCCCGAGCCCGAACCCGAACCCGAAATCGTCACCGAGGAGCCTGTTCCCGTGCCTACCGTACACCGTCAGGCGGTCAAAAAAGAAGCCCCAAAGGATGAGGTGCTCTACATCTCCGGCCACGGTGCCAACGGACGTGTGTGGGGCCACATCACCATGCACGGCAACAAGGGCAAAGGCAGCGTCACCGACGAGCACGAGAACGCCCTCGCCGTCACCTGTACACGTCAGGGCGAAGAGCTGATTTGCTACGACCAGAACAGCCGTCAGTATATCTTCAAGCTCTAACTCATCTCTCCGAAACAGCTTGCCCTGCCTCATCTCTGCATCGGGACACTTCTTCCCGATGTTATGCGGCAGCTTAATTTTTAACACTCTAGTACAAAGTATGACTGATTCTTGCTCGTATTTCTCAATGTGGCGTGTCTTCGACACGCTGAGTAGTAGGGGTTTCGCTATCCCCACACTGCGCTCCCGTTGGTCGCTTAGTATGGGGTTATTGAGATTCAGCCTCTTCGAGGCTGCTAAAAAATCAGTCTTTTATCAAACTAGAGCCATTTTTAATTTTTAATTCTTAATTTTTAATTTCATAATGAAAACCACCCAAGAACTCCAAACCATCGCCACGCAGGTCCGTCGCGATATTCTACGTATGACTACCGCCGCCAAGTCCGGCCATCCCGGCGGCTCTCTCGGCACCGCCGACTGGATGACTGCCATGCAGTTCAACATCCTCCAGCACGACCCCGCCCATTTCACTATGGACGGCAAGGGTCAGGACATGCTCTTTGTCTCGCAGGGCCACATCACCCCGGTCATCTATAGCACTATGGCCCGCCGTGGATTCTTCCCCATCAGCGAGCTCAACACCTTCCGCCAGTTCGGCACCCGCCTTCAGGGCCACCCCTCTACCGCCCATGCCCTCCCAGGCATCCGCATGGCTAGCGGCTCCCTCGGCCAGGGCCTCAGCGTCGGCATCGGCGCCGCCCTCGGCAAAAAGATGACTGGCGACGACCACCTCGTCTACACCCTCCACGGCGACGGCGAGTTGCAGGAAGGTCAAATCTGGGAGGCCGTTATGTTTGCCGGCGCTAAGCATGTCGACAACCTCATCGCCACCATCGACTTCAACCACCAGCAAATCGACGGCACCACCATGCAGGTCATGGACCTCGGCAACCTACAGGCCAAATTCGAGGCCTTCTCTTGGACCGTCGTCGTCATCGCCAATGGCAACGACATGCAGCAGGTGCTCGACGGCATGGCTCGCGCCAAGTCCCTCACCGGCCAAGGCAAGCCTGTAGTCGTCATCCTCACCACCGAGATGGGCTATGGTGTCGACTTCATGCAGGGCATCAACAAGTACCACGGCTCCGTCCTCTCTGCCGACGATCTGCCCAAGGCACTTGCCCAATTGGAAGAAACCCTCGGAGACTTCTAGCCTTGAAACGGCTACTGCTCATATCACTACTGCTACTCTGCGCCTTCTCGGGCATGGCACAAAAGAAAGCTGCCAACTCCGAGAAGACACGCGTTCTTATTATCCTCGACTGCTCCAACAGCATGTGGGACAGGTGGCAGAGCGAACCCAAAATCAAAGTGACCCAGAAGGTGCTGCTCGGCTTCCTCGACAGCATTCAGAACCTCTCCGACATGGAGGTCGCTCTCCGCGTCTTCGGGCACCTCAACAAGGAGGATTTCGGCACCCAGCTCGAGGTCCCCTTCTCGCCCGACAACGCCTATCAGCTGCGGAGCAAGGTCAAGACTCTCGTCCCCAACGGGGGCTGCACCGCCGCTTCGGCCCTCACCAATTCTCTCTCCGACTTCCCCCGCGACGATAAGGCTCGCAATATCATCCTCGTCATCACCGACGGCATGGACGACTGCGGCGGCTCTATCTGTGAGGTGGCACAGCAGGTGCAGCAGAGCGGCACCGTCGTCCAGACCTTCATCCTCGGCATCGGCAGCGCCGACGACTTCCGGCAGCGCCCCGACTGCGTGGGACGATTCTCTTTCCTCCCCGACGAGGAGATGCTCGGCGAGGCACTACGCGAGGTATTCTTCCTCTCCGACCAGATGGCACGCGTCATCCTTACCGTCACCGACGACAGCCACAATCCCTACGAGACCGAGCTGCCTATCGTCTTCTACGACCACCAGACCCACGCGGCCAAATACTCCACCATCTACCACTACGCCACCGGCGACCCGCTCGACACCCTCACCGTCGACCCACTCGCCGTCTACGACATCACCCTCTTCACCAAGCCGCCGGTCCGACTTGCCTCTCGCCAGTTCTCCTCCAGCCGACCCAATCGGCTCGAGGTCGTCGCTCCTCAGGGCAGCCTCCGCCTACATTTTGATAGCAAACGTACCAATTTCGATATCCCCAACTACTACGCCATCGTCCGTCCACACGACGGCGACGACATACTCTCTTACCTCCCGCTCGGCACCACCTCATCCTATCTGGCCGGTGGCTACGACATCGAGGTACTCTCCACTCCCATACTGCGCCTCACCAACGTACGAGTCCGTAATGGTTCCAACACCGACCTTCTACTACCCCTCCCCGGCCAACTGGCGCTCACCAAGCCCCAGACCGTCACCACCGGCAGCCTCTACTCTTCCACCAACGGCTCCCTGTCGTGGGTCTGCGACCTCAACCCTGAGAATATCAACGAACGCATCGTTCTCCTCCCTGGCGACTACCAAATCATACTCAAGCCCAAAGACTCCACCGACTACACCGCCACCCGCACCGCCCAGTTCACCATCCACTCCGCCCAACAAACCGGCGTAACAATCAAATAGCCAATCAATGCCCAACCAAGACAATAAAAACCATCCCCCCCGTCCGACAAGTCCGACCAGTCAGACTAGTCAGACCAGTCCGACTAGTCCGCCCCCCTTCCTAAAGACCAATGGCGGCTACCGCAGACTGAAAGTCTACAAAATCACCGAAATCATCTGCGACCTCACCTACCACTTTGCACACACCTATCTCCATCAAGGCGACCGCACCATCGACCAGATGATTCAGGCTGCCCGCAGTGGGAAGCAGAACATTGCCGAAGGGAGCGAAGCCTCCACCACCTCACGCGAGACCGAAATCAAACTCACCAATGTGGCCAAGGCCAGCTTGGAAGAGTTATTGATAGACTACGAGGACTACCTGCGCCAGCACCATCTGACACAATGGTCTGTTGGGCACCCACGATACCAACCCATGCGCGAATACGCCCGCAGCAACAAGATTGAAACCGAATACACACTCCTCATGGGCAAACTTGACGACGAAGAACTCGCCAACCTTTGCATCACCCTCATTAACCAAGCCACCTATATGCTCCGCCGATTGATTGAGAAACAGCAACAGCAGTTTCTCCTCGAAGGTGGCATCCGAGAACAAATGACCCGTGCAAGACTAAACTACCGAAACAATCAATCCCACCCGTCCGACCCGTCTGACCAGTCCGACCAGTCCGACCGGTCCGACCCGTCCGACAAGTCCGACCCGTCTGACCAGTCCGACAAGTCCGACCCGTCCAACCCGTCCGACAAAAAATAATCAATATGACCCACTACGAAATCAAATCTCAAAAAGAACTGCGCTCCGGCATGGGCGAAGGCCTTGTCGAGGCCGGCAAGCGCAACCCCGACGTCGTAGCCCTCAGTGCCGACGTAACCGGCAGCGTCAAGATGGACGCTTTTGCCAAAACCTTCCCCGACCGCTTCACTCAGTGCGGTATCGCCGAAGCCAACATGATTGGCATCGCCGCCGGCCTCAGCCTCTGTGGCAAGGTGCCTTTCGTCGGCGGCTTCGCCGAGTTCGTCACCGGCCGTGTCTACGACCAAATCCGCCAGGTGCTTTGCTATAGCAACAAGAACGTCAAGATCTGCGGCTCCCATGCTGGCATCTCCCTCGGCGAAGACGGCGCCACCCACCAAACCATGGAGGACATCGCCCTTATGCGTGTGCTGCCCAACATGACCGTCCTGGTGCCCGCCGACTTCAACCAAGCCAAGGCCGCCACACTCGCCGCCGCCGAGCATGTAGGCCCTGTCTATCTGCGTCTGGGTCGCTCCAAGATGCCCTGCTTCCTGCCCGAAGACCAGAAGTTCGTGATTGGCAAAGCCCAGCTGCTTAGCGAAGGCAAGGATGTGACCCTCTTCGCCTGCGGCCACCTGGTATGGGAAGCCCTCCAAGCAGCCGAGCAGCTCGAGCAGCAAGGCATCAGCGCCGAGGTCATCAACCTCCATACCATCAAACCGCTCGACACCGACGCCATCATCGCCTCCGCCGCCAAGACCCGCGCCGTGGTCACCTGCGAGGAACACCTCTTCAACGGTGGCATGGGCGATGCCGTAGCCCAAACCCTCGCCCTCCACTGCCCCACCCCCATGGAGTATGTGGCAGTCGACGACCGCTTCGGCGAGAGTGGCACCCCCGACCAGATGCTGACCAACTACCATCTGCGCGCCGCCGACATCGTCGAAAAAGCCCACAAAGTATTAAAAAGAAAAGCCTAACTAGTCCCACTAGTCATACTAGTCATACTAGCTCCACTAGTCCTCACCCCACCCCCACACTCATGAACGTCTCAGTCTTCTGTGGAGCCACGCTCCCGCACAACGAACGCTTCACCCAAGCCGCCCACCTGCTGGGCTTACGCCTTGCCCAAGCGGGGCATACCCTCCTCTACGGAGGCAGCAACCTCGGCCTCATGGGTGTCGTCAGCGGTGCCGCCCTTAGCGAGGGCGGCACCGTCGTGGGCGTGATACCCACTCTCTTCTCCGAGGAGGTCATCTGCTCCCAGCCCGTCACCCAGCTGGTGCGTGTCGCCTCGCTGGCCGAGCGCAAAGCCTACCTCCTAGCCCACAGCCATGCCTTCATCGCCCTCCCGGGCGGAATAGGCACCCTCGACGAGGTCACCGAGGCGATGGTAGCCAACCAACTGCAGCAGATGGACAAGCCCGTCCTGCTGCTCAATCTCGAAGGCTACTACGACCCCTTCCTCGCCCAAATGGAGCACTTCAAGGCCGAAGGCCTGATGCGCTCCCACGGAGGCCTACAGACCGCCTCCACCGTAGAAGAATGCCTAGCCAAGCTACCCCCATCGTCCGACCTGTCGGACTAGTCTGACCTGTCCGACCAGTCCGACCTGTCCGACTAGTCCGACAAATTCCCACCCCCATGCCCCACCTCCTTAGCAAGAGCAAATACATCCGTGGCCTCCAATGCGAACGGGCCCTCTGGCTCGACATCCACTGCCCCCAGCTGGCGCACTACCCAGCCACCACGTTGGCCCGTTTCCGTCAGGGCCGTGACTTCGAGCGGCGGGTCAAGGACTCCTTCACTGGCGGTATCGACATCAGCAGCCGCCTCCGTAATCGCATAGAGCAATACCCTCTGCTCACCGCCCGTTTGCTGTCGCAGCCGGGCGAAGTAACCCTCTTCGAGGCGGGTTTCCTCTACGACGGGGTGCTGGTGCTTGCCGACGTGCTGCACAAAGCGGCCGACGGATGCGTCACCGTCTATGAGGTGAAGGACAGCACGGCGGTCTCCGACACCTTCCGTCACGATGTGGCAATACAGCACTATGTCATAGCCCATGCCCTGCCTCTTGTAGTGACGCCCGACCTTTTCAACCCCATGCCCTCTTTGCAGCACTTCTACCTGCTGCACCACGATGCCGAGGGCAACCCCATACAAGAAGAGCTCACCCAACAAGCCCAAGCCCAATGGGAGACAATAGCCCAGCGCGTAGCCCATTTCAAACAGGTGGCACAATCCCAAGAGCCCCTTCTCGCCCCCTCCGACCACTGCCGCCACCCCTACGACTGCCCCTATATAAGCCACTGCCAGTAAATCCTGTCCGAACAGTCTGACCAGTCCGACAAGTCCGACAAGTCCGACAAGTCCAACCAGTCAGACTACAATAAAAGCAGATGGCTGATTCCGAAGAATCAGCCATCTGCCGTTTAGAATTACTTTCTATCTAACTATTATCAGGTAAAAAGTTTTGTCCTAGAAGGATTATTCAACGCCAAGAATCTGAACCTTAGTATAGTTCTGAGCAGTGAACATGTTGGCGATAAAGGTAGTACGCAGGTTACGGCTAATCTGGCCAGCAGCAACCGTATTAGTATTACCAGTATAAACGCAGTGCATAACAGTACCGTCAGCAAAGTTGAAGTCAAAGTAAACTTTCATCTGCAAATTGGCACCAGTCAGGTTGGGGGTAACGGGGATGTTACCAACAATCTTGAAGTTGTTACCAGCAGCAGGAATATCAATACCAGTACCAGGAGCAGCAACTGAGAGGACATCGGTAGCACCTTCCATAGCATCATCCATCACCATGGTGGGCACTTCCATCTCGTCAAATACGATATGGGCTGCACCAGTGATTTTGGCGTCGGAAATCAGTTCAACAGAAGTAACAAGCAACTGGGGGAGGTCAGCAACTGTAGCAAAGTCAGAAGCAGAAACACCACCGAAGTAGGTAGGATTGTTGGTGACAATGTTCTGGAAGCAGGGCAGACCATACTTAACAGCGGGGGAGATGATAGCAACAGCATTCTTCAGGAGGATAGGACCATGAGAATGGAAGTTGTTGGTGTGATAAGCCATGGGCCAAATGCAGTTGGTAATCTGGTTGGGAAGACCGGCATTGGGGGTCTCGTCAACCATAGTCCAATCAGTAGGATCAACTGAAAGGCTGCTCTCACCAGGATAGAGGATGGTCACATCGTCCACAATAGCCTCAGTGGGAACATTCAGGACAGCATAGTTGGAATACGTGGTAACCTCATTACGATCGGTGGGGTTGTCAATCATGGTATAGGTATAAGCCACACCGTTGAAGAGAATGTCGTCAGTACCGTCAAACATGACATACTGGAAATCGGGGGAATAAGCCTGTTTGTCAGCATTCTGATAGGTCTCACCACCAATCACAATGCCATTCATATTACGGCTTTCTTCTTTCTTACAGCCAGCGAGGGCGATCACTGCGAGAGCAGCAAAAAGAACTGAATACTTTTTCATTGTCTGTGATAATTTTAAAAGGTGATTAGAAATCCAGAGTGCCGCCATCTTCGATAGCCTCGGTCATTCCGAAAGTACTTAACTGAAAACCGTTTTCGACGGCCACGATCTTGACTTGAACTGCAGGGGTCAAGTAAACCTGTTTCATGGTGTTTTCTTTCATGATTTGTTTGATGTTTTTGAAATGTTGTTATTAAATTAATTGTTTTTTCTATTTTAAGACCCGCCACAAGGCATCGGTGGAGGAGTCAATTTTGTCTGTTTTTGTTCTTCTTTTTCTGTTTTTTCTACTTTTTTATTTACTAACTACATATTGTTCGTATCGGCATAGTACACTAATCCTCACAGAATTACACAAATTCCCCACACATTTTTTCATCTGCTTTTACAATGCAAATATACACATTTTTTTATACGTGGAGAAAAAAAACGAAAATATTTTTCTTTTTTTTCATCCCCTCATGAGAGGGGCACGCTGTCAGGCGGGGGGTATGTATAAGAGAGGAAAAAACTATGAACTTATTTCATCAAAATAAAACAGATTCTTCTAAAATAGATTTCCCTAAGATTTCCAGATTTCGCGAAGCGGGAAAATTTTCAACCCCCGCCTGCGGCGGAAATCCAGAAATCTTGGAGAAATCAGAAGCTGTTTAAAATTTAATATGTATATAGTGTCATCGCGTGCAGCGCATCCCCTCTTCAGAGGGGTACGCCGCCAGGCGGGGGGTATGTATAAGAGAGGTAAGAACTATGAACTTATTTCATCAAAATAAAACAGATTCTTCTATAATAGATTTCCCTAAGATTTCCAGATTTCGCGAAGCGGGAAAATTTTCAACCCCCGCCTGCGGCGGAAATCCAGAAATCTTGGAGAAATCAGAAGCTGTTTAAAATTTATAGTATATAATACATATATAGTGTCATCGCGTGCAGCGCATCCCCTCTTCAGAGGGGTACGCCGCTAGGCGGGGGGTATGTATAAGAGAGGTAAGAGGTAAGAACTAAGAAGTAAGAGTTAATAATAGGTGTTTTTTTGATTTATGCTGGCTCCGCCAGCTGGCATACCCCGCCACTATCGTGGCACCCCTCTAAAGAGGGGACGCGCTACACGCGACCAAAAGCATACCACAGTGTCGACGATGACGGCTCCCGCGACGTAAGTCCACTGGACTTCCTTAATCCTCTTCAGGGGTACGCCGCCAGGTGGGGGGTATGCCAAGCGGGGGGAGGCCACCTATGCCTGCTGTCCATTCCGTAATCAGTCCTTACATGCTCCATGCTCACTTATAGGAGCGAAAAGCTGGCGATACACCGCCACCCACTCCTCAGTGGAGGGACCAAGGCATCTCCCGAGCAAACAAAGGAGAAGGAGGAATCCTTCCAGTAAAAGAAAGGGCGCAGCCGTATTGATGGCCGCGCCCTGATATGAGATTTCTGACTTTAACTATTGTACTGGAGTAACCAATCTCACGGCTAAACCCTTATATCTTTCCGTATTTCGTTGAGCAGCAAACCCATCGTTAGCTACCTTGAATAGAATATACCAGGCTTTCGCTTTACTATAGTATGACGAAGACCAATAATAGCCCTCAGATATGTTCCCTGAATTCACAGTGGATACTTCCCTAAGAGATGTAGTGGGAAGGAAAACACAACCTGCAGGAATATCCTCTGTTGAACCAAAAATGTAAATAGGATTACTGTCACTTGTCAAGCTCTCTTCTGAATAATCATCATGATAAATCAGGAGACCACCGAAACCACGGAATATCACTGGAGAAAAGCAAAAATGTAGACCTGTTTGACCATTAGGCATTATTCTACGTTGAAATTGATTGCCATTTACTCCTAGCACATACCCCCACTCAGCATTTGTTAATGTACGCCAATGGACGGTAGAAGTAGAGACTACAGCGTTACCGTAATAAATTGTATTATACACTCCCCAATCGTAATTTGCATAGTCGCCTATCAAACCGCCACTTGTAATTGTAGGACCGTAACCATAAGTATTATTTGTATGGTCAGCAGTAGTAGTAGGGTACATTACATAGTCGTATGGCCTGTAATATTCGTTACCTCCATCGCTCGTAGCATGATAGCCACTTGTACCCCAACCAAACATATCAATCCATCCAGCATATGTATTGTCAGAAATTCGATTATTGTTGCTTCCACTGATATTACCAAAGTTACCATCATCACCATACCCAACAAAATCCCACTGGTTCGGAGCAATACGCCAAGTGCCACCGTCAGTAACAGGGTTATTTTCATCACGGTAATCACCCAAATCATGATCAGTTGTAGGCTTCCATTGAAGGTTGCCCGCCGAAAACCAAACTTTCCTATTAGTCCACACCGAGAACTGGCCTCCCGGAACAGCACCTATGGGGGCTTCCACATTGCGCATTTGGAAGGGGACTGTGGCCATCATCCCATGACGGATTAATCCACCTGTGGCACTCGTTTGTTCACGCTCCAAGGTGTTGTTTCCAGCATAAACTTTGATTTTAAACTTGTTCGTACTGAGGGCTTCGGCCGAAGGAATAAATATATACACCTTTCGAGAAGTACCATTAGTAAGGGTGAATAATGAACTCCTATTTTCCCTTGCCACTGAGACTGTATAATATTTTGCGTCAGCAGGGGTATTGACACATTGGTAATAGGAATTGGGGTCGGTGATGTCAGGCAAGACAGCATCTCCCCAGAGAGGAAGTGTATTACCAACAGTAGTAACTACGACGGAATCGACCGTAAGCGTTGCAGTATTGGGCAGCAGATTATTATCAATGTTGATAGCTAGCAGCGCCCCAATGTTGTTAAAAGTGATAGGAACATTAGAAGCAGTTTGAGAAGGTGTTGTAGCAAAAGCAGCCATAGGGGCCTTGACGAGCTGATTATCACTCCCGTCTACCTCGTAATACTGCACACGGGGAAGGGTAAAATGAATGGCATTGCCATCAGTAGAACTATAGAACTGACTGGGATAAAAGGCACTATAAGAAGGACTACTGGGAACTGATAGACTGATATTATTTCCACTAATCCCGTTTACTTGATAATCTACTCCATTAATCCGAAAGGCCTCAGAGGAGGACCAGTGGGGATTGTAACTGTCCATATAAACCTTTCCGTTGCCGCCGAAATCATTAATACGGATGCGGAGGGTGACGGAGTCTTTCTGGCACCCTGAGAACAGGAGGGTGGCCATAAAGGTGACAGCCATAAGGCTGCAAATTATATTCTGTTTCATATTACTCTGTTTGATTGTATTTGTAATTGTTGATATTGATAAATAATGTGCTACCATTCCCAGGTGAAATTGTCATAGGGCTTGGTGCCACTGGAAGTGGAAAGGTCTGGGTCGAAGAATGAGTTCTCATTGGCGGCATGGCTGTAGCCTCTGAGTCCGCCACCACCAGAAGAGGGATCTGGGGTTAGAAACTCCAACAATCGTGGTCCACCCGAAGTGAACGCGTCTTCTACCTTGAACGCCACCGTCTTAAGCTTCGGCGGCAGATAGGGCTTTTTTAAAGGGATATCATTTTCTTTCATGTGCACTGAAATAAAAATTGACTATATGTGATAAGGTTAATCTGTCTGAATTTAGCGCTAGAAAGTGTGATTAGTTGATTCTGTTTTTGACGATGCAAAGATACGAATATTTTTTTATATGAATATTTTTTTTTTTTAAATAAAAGCCAGGAGTCCGCCCCCCTCCGACCACTCCGACCCCCTCTGACCACTCCGACCACTCCGACCCACTCCGACCCACTCCGACAAAAAAAAAGGCCGCGCCGAAAAAAAAATCGGCGCAGCCTAGAGGGATTATTAGCAACTTCCTCGTCAGCCTTGGGGGCGGAGGGTGAGCTGGAGCTCGTCGAGCTGCTCGGGAGCGATGGGGGCCGGGCTGCCGGACATGACATCGCGCCCGCTGTTGTTCTTGGGGAAGGCGATAAAGTCGCGGATGCTGTCGGCTCCGCCAAAGAGGGAGCAGAGACGGTCGAAACCAAAGGCCAGGCCGGCATGGGGCGGCGCACCATAGGTGAAGGCATCCATGAGGAAGCCAAACTGGGCGGCGGCACTCTGGTCGGTGAAGCCTAGGGTGTGGAACATCTTGTTCTGCAGGGTGCGGTCGTGGATACGGATGCTGCCACCGCCGACCTCGACGCCGTTGATGACGATGTCGTAGGCGTTGGCGCGGATGTCGCCCCAGCGGGCGGGGTCGTCGAGCAGGGGCTCGTCCTCGGGCTTGGGGGCGGTGAAGGGATGGTGCATGGCGTAGTAGCGCTGAGTCTCTTCGTCCCACTCGAGCAGGGGGAAGTCAATCACCCACAAGGGAGCATAGACATCGGGGTGGCGCAGGTCGAGGCGGTCGCCCATCTCGAGACGCAAGGCAGAGAGCTGGACGCGGGTCTTCATGGCAGGGCCGCAGAGGATAAGCATGAGGTCGCCGGGCTGGGCACCAAACTTATCGGCTATAGTCTTCAACTGCTCGGGGGTGTAGAACTTGTCGACACTCGACTTGAAGGAACCATCGGCGTTGTACTTAATATAGACTAGGCCGCCGGCACCGACCTGCGGACGCTTGACGAAGTCGGTGAGGGCGTCGAGCTGCTTGCGGGTGTAGTCGGCACAGCCGGTGGCATTGATGCCCACCACAAGCTCGGCATTGTCGAAGAGGGAGAATCCGCAGCCCTTGGCCACGTCGTTGAGTTCGACAAACTGCATGCCGAAGCGGATGTCGGGCTTGTCGCTACCGTAGAGGCGCATGGCGTCGTGCCATGTCATGCGGGGGAACTGGTCGAAGTCGAGTCCTTTGACCTCGTGGAAGAGGTGCTTGGCGAGGCCCTCGAAGGTGCGGAGGACATCCTCCTGCTCGACGAAGGACATCTCGCAGTCGATCTGGGTGAACTCGGGCTGGCGGTCGGCGCGCAAGTCCTCGTCGCGGAAGCAGCGCACAATCTGGAAATAGCGGTCGAGACCGGCCACCATGAGGAGCTGCTTGTACTGCTGGGGGCTCTGCGGCAGGGCGTAGAACTCGCCGGGGTTCATGCGGGAGGGCACCACGAAGTCGCGCGCACCCTCGGGGGTAGACTTGATGAGCATGGGGGTTTCGACTTCGAGGAAACCGTCGTTGCTCAGATAGTTGCGGGTGAGCATGGCCATGCGGTGACGCAACTCGAGGTTGCGGCGCACGGGGGCACGGCGGATGTCGAGGTAGCGGTAGCGCATGCGGAGGTCGTCGCCACCATCGCTATTGTCCTCGATGGTGAAGGGCGGAGTCTTGGACTCGTTGAGGACAACGAGCTGGGAGACTTCGATTTCGATGTCGCCAGTGGAAAGTTTGGGGTTCTTGCTGGCACGCTCGATGACGGTGCCAGTGGCCTGAATGACATATTCGCGGCCAAGGTGACGGGCTTTTTCACAGAGCTCGGCGTTGGTTTCCATGTTGAAGGCGAGCTGGGTGATGCCATAGC
>CAMYZD010000017.1 GCA_947303735.1 uncultured Bacteroidales bacterium
TCCTAGACCTCGCCATCATCTTGATAACGGCGGGGGTTATCACTGTTATCTTTAAGTGGTTGAAGCAGCCGTTGGTGTTGGGATATATCGTGGCGGGTTTCTTCATTGGACCGTACTTCCCATGGTTTCCTGCCATCACCGACGACACTGACATACATGTGTGGAGTGACATCGGTATTGTGTTCCTGATGTTCGCTCTTGGCCTAGAATTCAGCATCAAGAAACTGAAGAAAGTGGGCGCCACGGGTGCCATTACAGCCCTAACCGAACTGGCTATCATGTTTGTGCTGGGCAATCTCCTAGGGCATATATTGGGTATGGGTCACATGGACTGTATCTTCTTGGGCTGTATGCTCTCCATTTCATCCACCACGATTATTATCAAGTCGTTCGACGATCTGAAACTCAAGCAGCAGAAGTTTACCAACACCGTCACCGCTGTGCTGGTAGTGGAGGACTTGGTGGCAGTGCTGTTGTTGGTGATACTGTCCACCCTCAGTGTTAGCAAGAGCTTCAACGGTGGTGAACTGGCGTTGAGTATGGTGAAATTGGGGTTCTTCCTCATTGTGTGGTTCACCTTCGGCATATTC
Organism: uncultured Bacteroidales bacterium; assembly: GCA_947303735.1. GTDB lineage: Bacteria > Bacteroidota > Bacteroidia > Bacteroidales > P3 > Colimorpha. The sequence goes on from CAMYZD010000017.1 coordinate 591, forward strand.
CTTATCCCTACCTTCCTGCGCTGGATGCGCCGCTGGATGACTGAGGAGACCCTTTGCATCGTGGCGGTGGGACTCTGCTTTGGTATGGTGGTTCTGGCCGACTTTGCCGGATTCTCTACGGCTTTAGGGGCATTTGTGATGGGCGCCATATTGGCGGAGACCATCGAGGCAGATGTGATACACCGCATCATCACCCCCATAAAGAACCTCTTTGGAGCTGTCTTCTTTGTGTCGGTGGGTATGTTGGTCGACCCTGGTGTGCTGGTGAAGTACTGGGGCCCCATCCTGGCAATAGCAGGGACGGTCATAGTTTTCAAATCCAGTGCTGCCACCTTGGGCATCCTGCTCAGCGGCAAGCCTCTCAAGACAGCCATGCAGGGCGGTTTCTGTTTCTGTCAGATAGGTGAGTTCTCCTTTATCATCGCAGGGCTGGGTCTCAGTTTCGGAGTCATCGATGCCAATCTCTATCCTATTATCGTGTCGGTGTCTATCCTCACCACATTTGTTACCCCCTATATGATCAAAGCGGGGTTGCCAGCCTACGAGAAGGTCTACCCCAAGGTGCCTGCTCGTGTGAAAAAGGCGATGGACCAGTATAGCTCATCGTCGCGCGTGACTACTCACGAGAAGAAACTCTCCGATTTTGTCAAGAAACAGTTGGTGACTATCTTGTTATACGGGGTTATTTTGATAGCATTAGCCTTCTTGAGTTTCCTGTTGTTGAAACCGACCCTCAACAGCCTGTTCGCAGGCTGGGGGGCAGCACCCATCTGGGGCAATCTGCTGGGAATGCTGATAACGCTATTTCTCATGGCGCCGTTCCTGTGGGCGTTGGCAGTGAAAAATGTCAATCGTGATCGTGTGCGCAAAATGCTTCAGACCTACAATCATAGTCAGGTGGCAGTGATACCTCTCTTAGCGTTGCGCTACTTTCTGACACTGTTTGTAGTGGGTTGGGTGGTGTCTAAATATGTGCATCTGGCCGTAGGATTGCTCTTTGTGATTGCTATTGTGGTAGTGTTGGGAGTACTGCTGAGTCGCCGAGCCACCGACTTCTACAACCGTATTGAGGACCACTTTGTGGCCAACTTCAACCAACGCCAGGCACAACATTCCTTCCAGATACCCGAGTCGCTAGAGAAGAACTTCCTCATGGAGCGCATGATTATTACCCCCTACTCCCCGCTTGCTGGGCTATCGTTGGGCAATTCACAGTTGAGGCAGGAGTATCAAGTGAATGTCGTAACCGTAGAACGGGCCGGCAAGGTATATGACCTGCCCGACAAAGATATGCTCATTATGCCTGCCGACCGGCTGACACTCTTAGGCAGTGAAGACCAGCTGGCCAAAGTGCGTACGGTCATTGAGGTAGAACCCGATATGCTCATCCATGATCATTCCGACCATGAGATAAACACCTATCGCCTGGAAGTGGCTGCCGACAATCCACTTGTAGGGGTAGACATTCGTAATTCGGGCTTTACAACCAGATACCATGCCATGGTCATTGGTATCGAACGAGGGCGCGACTACATGGTCAACCCCATGGCCGACACCCGTTTCCGAGCGGGTGATGTGGTGTGGTTCGTCTCGCCCAAAGAACTCAAGATTAAAGAATTTCAAGTGCTAAATACCAATTCATGAAACAACGACTTCTCACGCTGGCACTGCTGACATTTCTCTGTGCCACAGCCTATGCACAAAACGACAAAGGCTTTGAAATCTCCAAGAATTTGGAAATCTTTGCCAATGTATACCGAAACCTTCATCAGAACTATGTCGACGATGTCGACCCTGGCAAGACGATGAAAGTGGCCATCGATGCTATGCTTGCCTCCATGGACCCCTATACCAATTACTTTGCCGAGAGCGACATGGAGGATGTGAAGATGCAGGTCTTAGGTCAGTATGGCGGCATCGGCTCCCTCATCCATCAAGAGGGTGCTAATATCTATATTGCCGAGCCTTATAAAGACCTTCCCGCCGACAAGGCAGGCTTGAAAATCGGTGATCGCATTGTGGCAGTCAATGGTGAGAGTACCGAGGGTAAGAGCAATGCTGACGTGAGCAGTGCCATGCGAGGCCAAGCAGGAACCGATGTGACGCTCCGTTTGGAACGCAATGGCGAGCAGTTCGATGTCACCATCACCCGTGCCGAAATCCGTCTCCCCAACCTCTCCTATAGCGGTATGGTGGCGGGCAACATTGGCTACATACGCCTCGATGAGTTCACCCAGAATGCTGCCAAGAACGTCCGCGATGCTTTCCGTCAGCTCAAACGCGACCATCCCGACATGAAGGGTGTCATCCTAGACCTTCGTGGCAACGGAGGTGGCCTTATGGGTGAGGCGGTGGACATTGTAAATATATGGGTTAAGGCTGGTGAGCTGGTGGTGGAAACTAAAGGCAAGGTGGCCTCTAAAAACATCAAGAGTCGCACCCGTATGGCTCCTGAAGACCTCGACATCCCCCTAGCAGTGCTTATCAACGGCAGTAGCGCCTCGGCTAGCGAGATTGTCAGCGGTAGCCTGCAAGACCTCGACAGGGCTGTCATCATTGGCAGTCGTTCATTTGGAAAAGGGTTGGTACAGAATATTATGCCAATGCCCTACAACAGCCAGATGAAGATTACCGTGTCCAAGTATTTCATTCCTAGTGGTCGTTGCATCCAAGCCATCGACTATAAGCATCGTGACGAGAATGGTCGTGCCGTCAAAGTGCCTGATTCGCTCAAGACTGCATTCTCCACCCGCAACGGACGCACTGTCTACGACGGCTTTGGCATCGAGCCCGACGTAGAAGTCGAACACGAAGCCTCCTCCCTGCTTTCGGTGGCACTCTACAACCGCTTCCACTTTTTTAACTATGCCGTCAAGTATGCTAAAGAGCATGCCTCCATCGCTCCTGCTGGAGAATTTGAGATTACCGATGAGATTTGGAACGACTTTGTCAACTATCTCTCCGATAAGACCTACGAATACACCACTTACACCGAGAATCTTATCTCCGACCTCCGCAAGGTGGCTGAAGAGGAAAACTATATGGACAACCTCAAACAGCAGATTGACCAGTTGGAGAAGACCTATAAGGATGCCAAGAAGGACGACCTCAACCGCAACCGTGAAGAGATAAGTCGACTACTGAAAGATGCCATACTGGTCCATTATTACTATCGTAGTGGCTGTATCGAAGGGGCGCTAGGCGACGACCCCGATGTGATGAAGGCTATTGAGATTCTCTCCTCGCCCGAAACCTACAACGGAATATTAAAAAAATAATGGTGCATAGATAATCCCCATCATCCACCTCATTACCCCTCCTTCTCTCCCAACCCTATGAGACTATCTATCCACCGTAAGATATATGTCGTTCTGCTCTGCCTCTTGGCAGTGAGTATGACTACATCGGTCTTTGTCACCAATCTGCTATGGACTCTGTTGCTAGTCAACTGGGTGGTCGAATGGAACTGGAAGGAGAAGTTTGCCAACTGGGGTCAAAACTACCTCCTCCATGCATTTCTCGTCTTGCTGGGTGTCCATCTGCTGTGGCTCATAGGCACCAGCAACATGGACTATGCCCTGTTCGACCTGCAGAAGAAGATTCCCCTGTTTGTCATCCCGCTGGTGGTGCTCACCAGTCGCCCGCTGGAGCACAATGAGCGTCTCAGCGTAGCAATACTCTATGTCACGACCGTGTGGGTGGTTTCCATTATTGGGCTTGTACGCTATCTTACTATCCCCGACCTGCCTTATCGCGACATCGTCCCCTACATATCTCACATCCGTTTCGGTCTCAATGTTTGCATGGTTTTGGTACTGCTAGTTTATGCGGCTTTCTTTTACCGACATCTGTGGTGCTACCTTCTGAGCTTGATGCTCTCCATATGGTTCTGCATCTTCCTTCTGATGCTCCACGCCTACACTGCCTTCATCATCTTGTTGGCCACCTCATTGGTTCTGCTACTTGTCTATGGGCGGTGTCTTCCTCGCAAGCCTCGTATGAGGGTCAAAGTGCTGTTTCTAGCTGTCTTGCTGGCACTAGGAGCCCTGGTGGGCTGGTATGTCGACGGCTACTACCGACTGCAACCCCTCTCCACCGAGCCGCTCCAGTCCCATACTGCCAACGGCAACCCCTATCAGCATCTTCAGGATGGCATTATTGAAAACGGTAACTATATCCATATCTACATCTGTGAAGAGGAAATGCGTCAGCAATGGGCTAAAATGAGCAACTATCCTCTCGACTCTCTCACTCCTGTAGGCTATCCCGTCTATCCTGCCTTATTGCGCTATTTGGGCGCTATGGGCGTAACCAAGGACAGTGTGGGTATGTCCCATCTTACCCCTGCCGACGTGGCAGCCATAGAAAAGGGCATAGCCAACCCCGTCTACCTCCAACCCGGGCTTCGTAAGATGTTTTATGTGCTCTTCTACGAATATGAGAACTATCGCTGCTATCACAACGTGAACAACTTCTCAGTCCTTCAGAGGTTCGAATTGTGGAATGCCGGATGGCAGGTGTTCTTACAGCATCCTCTGTTGGGTGTGGGTACGGGCGACGTGGTAGATGCTTGCCACAAGCAATTGGTCGATAGCCAATCCCCCATGTCCGACACCCAGTTGCATACCCACAATCAGTATCTCAACTTCCTGATTGCTTTTGGCATCGTAGGATTTCTGCTCATAGTTTTCTTCTTTGCTCGAGCCATCTGGCTGTTACTGTGCACACCTGTCCGCTCTGGAACTCTCAGTCCCCAATCCACCATCCTCTTTGTCGCCTTCCTCTGTATAGTGCTTATTTCTTTTATCAGCGAGGACACTCTCGAAACCCTTGCCGGCATCACCTTCACCGTTATGGGCTTCACCCTCCTCAGTAGGGGCGTACTCCAGTGTACGCCCGAAAATGGCGTACCCCCGTGTACGTCCGAAAATGGCGTACCCCCTTTACGCCAGTAATCCCTTAATTGGGCGTACACGGGGGTACGCCCCTACAATTCTATGTACCACTACCACACTCTTTCCAACGGCATCCGCATAGTTTTTCGCCCTACCACTTCCATCGTTACCCACGCTGGGGTTTTCATCGGCGTTGGCTCTCGCCATGAGCAGGGAGCCGAAGAGGGCATCGCCCACTTCATTGAGCATTCTATTTTCAAAGGCACCGAACACCGCCGCTCCTACCATATCCGCAATCGCATCGACGGCGTAGGAGGGGAGTTGGATGCCTTCACCACCAAAGAGGAGACCTGTGTCTATGCCTCTGCCCTGTCAGAGCATCTCGAGCGCTGTCTCGAACTCTTCTCCGACATACTCTTCCACTCCACCTTTCCTGAGCATGAGATAGAGAAAGAGAAAGATGTGGTCATAGAGGAAATCAACCTCTACCGCGACAGCCCCTCAGAATTGATATACGATGAGTTTGAAGAGCGCTACTTCGGCACTCATCCCCTGGCGCATAATATCTTGGGTACAAAGAGGAATGTCCGACGCTTCTCCTCGACCATGCTCTCCCAGTATATGCATTGCCACTATACGCCTGACCGTATGGTAGTCGCCGTCGTGGGCAATGTCGACTTCAAGCGGCTCATCCACCTCTGCGAGAAATATTTTGGAATTGAAAGTGGAGGAATACTAAGTGGAAAGGAAGAAGTGCAAATGGAGCATCGTCTAGAGGCAGCCTCCAATTCTCAATTCTCAATTCTTAATTCTCCATTCAACGACACAGTCCACAAGCACACCCATCAGGTACACATGCTCGTAGGCGGACAGGCACCAACCCTCTACGACACCCAGAAGACCGCCTTCACTCTCCTCAACAACATCCTCGGCGGTCCCGCTATGAACTCGAGGCTCAACGTGGCTGTGCGCGAGAAAGAAGGCTTTTGCTACACCATCGAGTCGCAGTATGTTCCCTTTACCGATGCTGGTCTCTTCTATATTTATGCCGGAGTCGACAAGGATTCCTCCGAGCGGGCTGTCCACCTCATTCTTGACCAGTTACGCCAACTGCGCGAAGTGCCTCTTACGCCCCAACAGCTCCATGCCGCCCAAGTGCAATTCATCGGACAAATGGCCATCACCAACGATTCGGGTCTCAACGAAATGCAGAGCATAGGTAAGGCTCATCTCTATTTCGACCATGTCGACACCCTCGAAGAGATGAATCGCGACATCCTCGCCCTCACCCCGGCTGAGCTGCAAGAGGTAGCTGGTCAACTCTTAAACGAAGACAACCTAAGCTATCTTTTTTATAAGTAGCTTACTTCTTTATCTCTGTGAAAGGAAGGTGGATTGCTTTTTTTATATCCATCATTGCACCATTACCAGCATTTTTCCCCCATGCTGAAAGCAACTTGTATAAGGGGACTTTCTATCGTGCCTATGGGTGTTGGCCGTTCCTTCTTAGATTCTTCATCAATTCATCATCGTATACCAGAGCGAATAGCTCAGGATGAGGAATTTTTCGGCAGCAGAAGGTCGGCTATAGACACCATGTAGGGATGAGATAGGCATGAGGCTGGCATCGCGGATAGGAGCGTAGATGGAGGATGAGAGGGAATATATAAAAAAACGAGACGTTTGGCACAATATATACTGGGGTTGTACGTTATGAAGAGGATTAACTATAATTGAATATGAAAAGGTCGTTTCGTACTAACAAATTTGCACTCTTGGCTTTGCTGGCAGTGGTGCTGGCGATGCCTTCCTATGCCCGAAAGAAACCTACCTATGAGATTACTCTGAAGATAAACAATGGGTACGACTCGGTGATGTATATGGGCTATTACTTCGGCAGTGGAAATAAGGTGGTAGATACCGCCTTTTTGGACAAGAAGGGGCGGTTTGTCTTCTCCAGCACTACCGACACACTCCCTTACGGGCTTTATTTCTTTGCTAACACTAAGGGCACGTATGTGGAATTCGTGGTCTACCGCGAGAAACCCTTTTTTACCTTCGAGACCGATCACAAGGATTGGACCTCGAACATGAAAGTGAAGGGAAGCCCTGAGAATGAGTTCTTCTTCAGCTTCCACCGGGTGGATGTGGAGTTCGACAAAGACTTGACCCTCCACCAAATGACGCTCGACTCGGCAGCCTTTGCCACCTATCGGCATGCTCGGTTGTTGGAACTTGATAGTGTCAAAATTGACTATATTACCAAGGAGCCCTCGCGGTTTTTGTCGAAGATGATGATAGCCACCAAGGACGAGGAACCACCCCTCGTTGACGAGAAGGGAGACTCGCTGACCCTCGTGCAACGTAGAGAATATTTCCTCAACCATTATTTTGACAATATCCCCGTGGAGGACAACGCCATCATCCGTACGCCGAAAAAAGTGTTCTACGACCGAGTGATGACTTTCTTCGACAGCTACCTCAAGTATGCTCCCCCACAGGTGATAATAGAATATCTCGACAAGTTGATTGACCGCTCCAAGCCGGCACCTGATGTTTATAGCTATCTGGTGATGGCGATGATGCAGAAATACTTGCAGAGCCAAGTGGCGGTGTACGACGAGGTGTATGTGCATCTGGCCAAAAAGTATTACGACAGCGAGGACAACTTCTGGGCATCACCTTCCAGCATTGACAAAGAAATGCAGCGAGCCAACAAGTGGGATCGCCTGTTGGTGGGTCGTGAGGCTCCCGAACTGATATTGTTCGATACGATGCATGTGCCCCATTCCCTCCATGCCATGCCCAACAAGTGGAAGCTACTTGTGTTTTGGTCGCCCACCTGCAGCCACTGCCAACACGTCATCCCCACAGTATATAAGATTTTTGAGAAATATCGTGAGCAGTACGATATTGGTGCTTTCACCATTCTCAGCGAACCCGACGACAAGACCCGCAAGCAGTGGAAAGCCTTTATGCAAACCCATCTGATGAACAGCCCCGCATGGCTCAGCCTCGATGGGGGAGAGGCCAATGTGGACTGGCACGACGTGTACGACATTCAAACTACCCCGCAGATTTACCTTATAGATGAGAACAATATAATACAGGCTAAGAAACTGGGCGAAAACTCGCTCGAAAATATTATTAAAGCTATTTGCGGAGGCGAACAATAATAGGACTTCACCCTTTTCGAGGTTGTAGCATATGATATCTAAAGTAAACCCTTAAAGCTCAATATAATGAAAAAAACTACAATTTTAGCCGTTGGCATCGCCACTATGGCAGTGATGGCTGGCGGATGCAAGAAAACTATGGACAATCCTTTTTTCGCCCCATGGGGCACACCGTACGAAATCCCCGATTTCGCGAAGATTAAGACCGAGCATTACATGCCTGCCTTCCAAGAGGGCATGAAGCAGCAATTGGAGGAAATTGATGCCATCGTCAACAACAGTGAGGCTCCGACGTTTGAGAACACCATCGAAGCGTATGAGTACAGCGGTGAGCTGCTCAACAAGGTGTCTGGCGTGTTTTTCAACCTCAGCGAGTGCGAGAACAGCGACGAGATGGAGGCAATAGCCGAAGAAGTGACTCCCCTATTGTCGGCTCATGGCGACAACATTGCGCTCAATGCCAAGCTGTTTGAACGTATTAAGGCTGTCTACGACCAGAAGGACAACCTAGGGTTGAATCCTGAGCAGATGCGTCTGCTGGATGAGACCTATAAGGGCTTTGTCCGCAGTGGCGCCAATGTGCCTGCCGAGCAACAGGCCCGTTTCCGTGAGTTGAATGAGCAGATTGCCTCTTTGACACTTCGCTTCGCGCAGAATGTGCTCAAGGCCACCAATGCCTATCAGCTGGTGCTCGACGAGGCTCCTGAAGGACTTACCGCCGACCAGATTGCCGCCGCCAAGGAAGCTGCCGATGCTGACGAAGCCACGAAAGGCAAGTTGGTCTTCAAACTCAACCTTCCAAGCTGGGAGCCTTTCATGCAGAATTGCAGCAACCGCGACCTGCGCAAGCAGATGTGGGATGCCTATAGCAGTCGCTGCAACGGAGGTGAGTTCGACAACACCAAGATTATTGACACACTGGTCAACCTCCGTTTGGAGCGTGCCAACATCCTCGGCTTCCCCACCCATGCCGACTATGTGTTGGACGATTGTCTCGCCAAAACTCCTAAGGCTGTGTACGACTGCCTGATGCAGATTTGGTATCCTGCCCTCAAAAAGGCTAAGGCCGAGTGTGCCGATTATCAGAAGATGATTAAGGCCGATGATCCTACTGCCAAGCTGGAGCCATGGGATTGGCGCTATTACAGTGAGAAGCTCCGCAAAGAGAAGTATGACCTGGACGACGACGTGGTGCGTCCTTATTTCTCGCTCGACAATGTTCGCGATGGTGCCTTTGCCACCGCAGGCAAGCTCTATGGCATCACTTTCCGTGAGAACCCCGACCTGCCTACCTACAACAAGGAGGCTCATGCCTACGAGGTGATGGATGGCGACCAGGTGATCGGTATTCTTTACATGGATTTCTTCCCCCGTGCCAGCAAGCGCAGCGGTGCTTGGATGACTGAGTTCCGTGGGCAGCAGGTCAACCAGCAAGGCGAGAATGTCATCCCCATCATACAGGTTGTGTGCAACTTCACCAAGCCTACGGGCGACAAGCCTTCGCTGCTGAACTTCGACGAGAGCGAGACACTCTTCCACGAGTTTGGCCATGCCCTGCACGGCCTGTTGAGCAAGTGCCACTATCCCTCGCTGGCGGGTACCAATGTGCCGCGCGACTTTGTGGAACTGCCTTCGCAGATTATGGAGAACTGGTGCCGCAACCCGCAGGTGATGAAGACCTACGCCAAGCATTACCAGACGGGCGAAAGCATCCCCGATGAGTTGATTGCCAAGATTGCCGCAGCACAGACTTACGGACAGGGCTTTATCAATACCGAGCTGTTGGCCGCCTCGCTACTCGACATGGACTACCACAGCATTGCTGTGAAACAGGCAATCAATGCCAATGATTTTGAGCAGATGCACCTCAATGCTATCGGCCTCATACCCGAGATCATCAGCCGCTACAAGAGCCCCTACTTCCAGCATATCTTCACCACTGGCTACGATGCTGGCTACTACAGCTATACCTGGACCGCTATCCTCGACCACGATGCCTTTGCAGCCTTTGTGGAGAGTGGCGACCTGTACAATCCCGAGTTGGCAAAGAAGTTCCGCCACATCTTGGAAAGCGGCAACACCGAGGACCCCATGCAGATGTACATCAATTTCCGCGGCAAGGAGCCTAGCGTCACACCACTGCTGAAAGACCGTGGACTAATTTGAGAGAATGATTAGTCGGAGTAATCGGAATAATCGGAGTGGTCGGAGTTTTCTGATTATTCTGATTACTCCGATTATTCCGACCAATCCGATAAAAATCAAGGCTCTTATGATATATCTGACTGATTTTTCAACAGCCTCGAAGACGCAACATGGATACTATTTGGCAAAAATCAGTCATACGTTGCATAAGAGCGAAAATCAAATAACAATGTCAGACGAAATTAAAAAACTATACCGCAATCCCCGCGACAAACGCATCGCGGGGGTTTGTAGCGGCATTGCCGAATACCTCAATGTGGATGTCACCGTGGTGCGCATCCTTTTTCTGATAGCCCTGCTTTGCTTCGGAACGGGACTAGGAATCTATTTGATTGTTTGGCTCTTGGCTCCCGAAAAAGCTTGACAGAGATATGAAGAAGTTGGTAGTGCTTATTACGGCTCTGCTCCTAATGAGTTTGACTCATGCGCAGGATGCCGGAGGAACGGCTATTGTAGGATATACTACCCCCAATTACGAACAAATCAAGAAGGATTGTGCCGACAAGCACAGCTTTCGCTATTACCCCAATCTGGTCAAGCGTTTCGCTGCGGTGGACACATCGCTGCAGGTGGAAGACTTGCAGACGTTCTACTATGGGCAGGCTTTTCTTGATGGCTATAACCCATATCAACGTTATGACGAGTTTGACCAAATCCTTGCTATCATGCACAAGGATGAGGCTCCCACTATTGAGGACACTCGAATGATTGTCAAGCTTGCCAACACTGTCATAGCCAAGAATCCCGCTGAGCCGATGGCTTATTACTACAAGTTTGTAGGACAAAGCATGGCGTGTGAATACTTTGGGGGTGACACGGCTGGGATGCAGCAGTCGCAGTTGCAGTTTCAGATGCTGTTCTACACCATTGCCAGCACTGGCAACGGAACCAGCCCCGAACTGGCAATGCATGTGGTGAACACTTCGCATGAGTATATGATGATGGGCATGTATGGCTTCCAGATGAAGGAGCAGGTGCTGATGAGTTACAACGGAAGCAACTACGATATGTTTGTAATCGACACTAATGAGTATGGCGTGGACACGCTGTATTTCAACATCGACCGTATTGTAGGGGTATGGAGTAGCCTCTTCGCTGACAATGAGGAAGTGAAAGATACTGCCACCGGGTTATTTCTTGAGTTGGGCGAGAGGTTTGTGTTGGAGTTGAAGAAGCCCAAACGGAAGGATAGTCAGTTTGTGTTGGTGTCGAAAGAGAGGGTTGGTGACACGCTGGTCTGTGACCGCGACAGTCTCTTCCGCGAGCCGGTACCAAAGAACCAGGTGGTGGGCTATTTCTGTCCCATGCGCCTAAGCGAGGATGACGAGACGGTGTTCAATTGTTTGGTGTTCATTAGCAACTGTCGAAAAAGGTGGCTATATTACGACACCTATATCTCGACAGATGAAAATGGAAAAAACTTTACTCCCACCTCCAACAATGGTATGCCACGCGGTGTGTTGATGAATGAGATGTGGCCTACCAACGTGAAAATCCTGAACATCGATAATATCCGCACCAAAAAATAATTTTTTCACCTCCATGCAGTCTTTCTTAGAGAAAAGGTCTCTAAGAAGACATGACGGACATGGAACAACTAATAGAGCAAGCTAAGACTGGTGACCGACAGTCTCTGAATATTCTTTATAGCCGCTATAGACAGCGGTCGTTTGCCATTTGTTGCCATATTACTCGCGACAAAGAGTTGTCCGAAGAACTAGTGGATGATGCTTTCCTTATTGCTTTCAGCAGGTTAGACCAACTCAACGACCCGGAGAAGTTCGGCGGTTGGCTGTCTGCCATCTCGGCACGGCTGGCAATGCGACAGATGAAGCATCCGTCCCAAAACAAGGCTATCCCTATTTCTCATATCCAAGGCTTTGATGTGCCCTGCGAGACAGACGAGCCCCCTTTCACACAAGAAGAGTTGCAGGCAGCTATTAACCAACTGCCCACAGGCTATCGAAAGGTGTTTACCATGGCGGTGGTAGAGGGCAAACCTCACAAGGAGATAGCGCAGGCACTGAATATCGAGCCTCATTCCTCATCCTCGCAACTCTATCACGCCAGAGCTATGTTACAACGCATTCTTGGACCGTTGATGTGTGTCTTGTTCTTAGCGATGCCTTTAGTGTTGGATCAAGATTCAAATAGCGACTTGGCTACCCTGACTGCACAGAGACAGGACAATGATCCAATCGTAGATACGAAAGTATCGCCTCAATGCAGTTTCAAACCTCTCGTTCCAATTAATTCTAGCGAGTTTATAGGTCAAGAAGAGTATCCCACAATAGTGTTGCAGAACGACTCCTTGATATCCCCATCACCTTCGAAAGAAGAAATAGAAATAAATAAAAAGGTAGAAAGAAATATAGATGTGATGACCGAGTCAATATCAACCGATACCAAACTACTGGCAGTACATCCAGCAAGTAAATGGTCGGTGACGGTAGTGATGACGCATTCACTTTCCCAAATGTGTGTTGCCCAACATCCTCACCCGTTGTTGTTGCCTTCAGCATCCACTACATCCACTACTGGTGAACCCACAACAGGTGTTCCTATAGCCAATTGGCGCGACTGCAAACAATATGTGTTGGAAAATAGTGTACTCTTCTCTGACGAAGTGGCTTCGGCACTAATACGCATAGCCCAAAGCAATGAGATAGACAACAATGGAGAAATTGTCCGTACCGAGTATCATGAGCCGCCCACCATAGAGGCACTGATGCTTCATTACGCAATAGACAGCACTATCTCGGTCTACGCTGGTGTAGGACATGGCGAATATCGTTCTTACTTTCAAACGGGTGTTGGCATAGACAGGATTGACGAATGTCAGCGTGTTGACTTCTTCGACATTCCCGTAGGTGTGTCGTATAATCTGTATCAATCATCTCGGTTCGGTTGTCATCTTTCCACAGACCTTTCGCTTCAACTGCCCTTGTCCATTCACGGAAGTACCAGTTTCATTCTTGGAGGACAGACAAATAATGCTCCTGCCGGAGAGTCTGTAATACCTCTTATCAATCACTATTCGCATAAGGGGAAACCAAGTCTCTTCGCCACACTTAAAGCGGGCGTGCATTACCGCCAAACGGAGCATGTCAGCCTTTTCATCGAGGGAGGTATCGGCTATACAATATTCCCTCTCTCGTCTACTGAGCCAAGTTGGCAGTCTTTGTCCACATACGCCACAGTCCATCCCTTTACCCTAATCTCGCATATTGGTATGCGTTTTACATTTTAGTCAATCATTCGTGCAGTCTTTTGTATGTTTTCAGTCTCTTTATAGGTGAGAAAGTTTAATGGGTAATTATGCCTCGGCAACCCTACTTTTATAATCTATTCATGGACTGATATGTATAAGACAACTGATTATTTGACAAGCGGACTCCTCTATGTCAACAACACCTTGCGTCCGCACCACAAACAGCTGAGTCAGCTGATGATTTATGCCACGACGGCTTGTCAGTCGCGCTGTCACCATTGTTCCATTTGGAAAAAGCCCCACGAACACCTTTCTTTCGACGACATTGTGCGCGTGATGCAAAGCAGTTGTGTCAGGCCGTATACGACTGTGGGTCTTGAAGGTGGGGAGTTTATTCTTCATCCGCAGGCGAATCAAATTTTAGAGTGGTTTAGCTTACATCATCCCAACTACACGCTGTTATCTAATTGCCTTGCCCCCGAGAGGCTGATTGAGAGTACAAGACTATATAAGCCGAGTCACCTCTACCTTTCCTTAGACGGTGACCGCCAAACCTATCTCCATATGCGGGGCTGTGATGGCTACTTGAAGGTGATGAAAGTAATAGAGGCCTTGGCTGGAGTAGTCCCCTTGTCTCTCATGTTCTGCCTCTCTCCGTGGAACAAATTCGAAGACATGGAGTATGTTATCCGTATAGCCCAGCAATATCAGATTGATGTGCGTATAGGCATCTATGGAACCATGGCTTTCTTTGATACCACTACCGACCTTCTTGCGGCAAAGGACTTTACCACCCACATCCCCCAATCCATTCATCAGACAAGTGAAAACTACGACTATGTGGCCCTCTACGACCAATGGCGCAATGGAGGACTTACTCTACCTTGTCTTAGTATCAGAAATCAGGCTGTGATTCATGCTAATGGCAATGTCCCCCTCTGTCAGAATCTTGATTGTATACTCGGCAACATCCACAATCAATCGTTCGACGATATTTGGAACAGTCCCACTACTTGTAGCCTTCAACGCCATTATGGCAAAACCTGCAATGGCTGTTGGATAAACTTTCATCGCAAATACGACATCATATTGCTCCGCACACTCGAGCGTTTTCTTCCCAAAAGAGTGGTGGAGTTGTTATATGGTTCTTATCAGTGGTGCGATTATCGCAGCACTACCTATCGACAATATTTCAAAACTATTCAATCATGATGTCAAGTTTTATATATCGAGTCCGCCGCTTACGGGCTGAGGCTATGCTCGCACACCCCTGCACCCATCAATATGCTTTTGTGGGTATGGGCAGCCATAGCATGGCAAACCTATACCCAGTATTAAACCTTTTGCATGTGCCACTCAAATATATCTGCATTCGTTCATCGCATAAAGCCAAACTTATTAGTTCCAATCCTGCTTTCAAGCATATTGTTGTGACCACATCGCTAGACACGGTGCTGTCCGACCCAGTATTGTCTGCAGTCTTTGTGTCAGCCACTCCATCAACACATTACCATATAGCATCCTCCGTGTTACGACAAGGCAAGGCTCTATTTGTTGAGAAACCTCCTTGCCAAACACTCTCTCAGCTTGAGTCGCTTATCGCCCTGCAGGAAAGCATTGGTTCATACGTGCAGGTGGGTTTGCAAAAACGGTATGCCCCTGCCATACGTAAGCTTAAATCGTGTCTTAAGGGAGGTACTGTATGTAACTATTCCTTGCGTTATTGTGTAGGACATTACCCTGAGGGGGATGCTATTACCGAGCTTTTTATTCATCCATTAGATTTGGTGTTGCATCTTTTTGGTTCTGCCGATGTGATGGTTCTGCGGCAGGCATCGAGTCATACCTTGGTTATGATGCTTTCCCACGGTAATGTGGTAGGAACTGTGTCGCTCTCCACAGGCTATTCATGGGCAACACCTGTTGAAGAGCTGATAGTCCATACTCGTGCAGGGGTCTACACACTCTCTGGTATCGATACACTCACCTTTCAACCTATGGACGGCTCTTTTGTTGGTATTCCCATGGAGAAAATATGTCATAGCAATGTTTCTGTGGAATACCTTTGCCGTCACGATAGCTTTTCGCCCACCTTACAAGCCTCTACTTGGGTGGAGCATGGGTTCTATCACGAACTGAAAGATTTTGTAGACCATGTAGAGGGTAATATTAGTTCATGGGTGACAAAAGACCGTCCCTCGCTTCAGTCTTTGCGCCCGACCTACCAATTGATAAATACCTGCCTGAGGCAATTGTAATTTCCGTATTATTAGGTGTTTATTACTATTCTCTATTGTGATTACAAGGTGTGATTTCTAAGGCAGGATGTTGGAATTATTGTTATGTCAGAAAAATGTGCTATTTTTGCATCGTCAAAATGAGAGAAATAGTGCTAAGGATAGAGACTTTTTGTCTTCGTGAAATGCAAAAAGGACAGTATTAACCTCACATAATAATGGAGCATAAAGCTAAGGTAGGTGTGGTGGTTCCAATTTGGAACGTGGCACCATACATTGAACGATGTATCGAGAGTCTTATGGCTCAGACACTGGATGATATGCAGTTTGTCTTTGTCGACGACGCTACGCCCGACAATAGTATCGAAATCCTCAATGCAGTACTTGACCGCTACCCCGAGCGCAAGAGGCAGTCAATGGTAGTGCATCACGAAGTGAATAAGGGTCTCCCCACAGCCCGCAAAACAGGCTTGGAGCATATCAATGCCGAGTATGTTGCCCACTGCGATAGTGATGATTGGGTTGATTCTACTATGTATGAGAAAATGTATCATAAGGCCTGTTCGGAAAATGCGGATATGGTCATTAGTGAATATTATGTAGGAGATAATGCTATTCATCACAGAGTACCTTCAGACAGTAATATGGTACGAGCATATTTACAAGGAAAGATACCTCCTTATGTATGGGCTAGACTGACACGAACCGAAATATACCAACGTGTAGTTTTTCCGAAGGAGAATTATTATGAGGATTGGGTGCAGTGCGTTCAGCTTCATACAAATTGTCGAAAGGTTGTTTTCCTCCACGAACTCTTATATCACAATCGTATTAATTCCACTTCAATTACCAAGGTCAACACTTATTCGGACAAATGTGAAAAGAACCTCCGTCAGTGTATGGCTAATGTAAAGCTTGTTCACGATTATGTTATAAATAATCATTTGGCCAAAGAAAGAGATTTGGTATATATGAAAACATATACTCGTAATCAGCTTAAACCCAAGTTGAAGTTGAGACAAGGGAGGCGGCAGTATCTTCATATCTATCCTGAAGTGAACTGGATTCAGTTTACATGCAGATACTTACCTCGTGAAATGAAACTGGAGTTTATTGCAATATGGCTTAATCGCTATCCCGAATGGGATAGCAAGGGAAAGTATGTTTATAGGAATTTGAAAGAAGTAAAAATAAAACTCAAGACTTTCCTAAAGAAAATCGTAGGAAAGTCTTGAGCTCCTTAACAAGTCTCTTTTCTCTCTACAACTCTTTCATCACCTCTTGTGCCAACTCGTTGGCGCGGGCTTCGGTGTGGGCTTCGCTGTAGATGCGGACGATGGGTTCGGTGTTGCTCTTGCGCAGGTGTACCCAGCCGTCTTCAAAGTCAATCTTCACGCCGTCGATGGTACTCACTTGGCAGTCTGTCTTCTCGTTATAGAGGGCGGCCACCTTCTTGAGCAGTGCGTCTACGTCCATGTCGGGGGTGAGGTCTTTACGGTTTTTGGAGATGATGTAGTCGGGATAGGTCTTGCGCAGCTCGCTCACCTTCATGCCTTTCTTGGCAAGCAAAGTCAAGAACAAGGCCACGCCTACCAATGCGTCGCGACCATAGTGCAACTCGGGGTAAATGACTCCTCCGTTGCCCTCGCCACCGATAATGGCATTCACTTCCTTCATCAAAGTGGTGACGTTTACTTCTCCTACGGCTGAGGCACTGTATTTGCAGCCCTCGTAGTTGTGGGTGACATCGCGCAGGGCACGGGAGGAGGACATGTTCGACACCGTGTTGCCAGGGGTGTGGCTCAACACATAGTCGGCCACGCTCACCAAGGTGTATTCTTCGCCAAACATCTCACCCGTCTCGCAGACCAATGCCAGCCTATCCACATCGGGGTCAACAACGATACCTAGGTCGCAGTGCTCCTTCTTCACAGTCTCGGCTATCTGAGTGAGATTGGCAGGGATAGGTTCGGGATTGTGGGCGAAATGGCCTGTAGGCTCGCAATTCAGCTCCACTACGTTAGTTACGCCCAAGGCGCGGAGCAGGCGGGGAATGGCGATACCGCCTGTCGAATTGACGGCGTCGACGCAGACTTTGAAGTTTGCCTTTGCGATGGCGTTGCAGTCGACCAATGGTAATGCCAATACGCGTTGGATATGGTGGTCGATTGTGTCGGGGTCTTCTGTCACCTGTCCCAAGGTGTCCACCTCGGTGTAGGTGTAGTCGTCGCTTTCAGCTATGCGGATTACTTCGTTACCTTCGGCGGCATTGATGAACTCGCCGTGGCTGTTGAGCAGTTTCAACGCGTTCCAATGCTTGGGGTTATGTGAGGCGGTGATGATGATGCCACCGTCGGCATGCTTGTCGATAACGGTCATCTCGGTGGTGGGGGTGGTGGACAGTCCAGTTTCGATGACGTCGATGCCCATACCTTGGAGGGTGCCGACTACCAGACGGTCGACCATGGCACCGCTCAGGCGGGCGTCGCGGCCAACCACGAGGGTGAGGCGTTTGCCGCCAGCATTACGTTGTAAGAAAGTGGCGAAAGCCGAGGTGAACTTCACCACGTCGATAGGGCTGAGGCCGTCGCCCGGCTTGCCGCCGATGGTGCCTCTGATGCCAGAGATTGATTTGATTAGGCTCATATTGTTATTGTTTTATTGTTCTTTTTAGATTATCGGATTGGTCAGATTCTTCCGACCAATCCGACTAATTAGCGTCTTTCCTCCAAAAATTCTTTCCAAGCCTCATAGCGTTCGCCTTTCAGCACGCGGGGGAATTTGCTGGCGCCGCCTACTTTGCCCAACCGCTCCTTCATAAAGTCGTAGAACACTTGGGTAGGCAGCACGTCGATGTCGAGGTGGCGTATGGCTTCCATACGCTCTACGCGGTAGTCGTCGTTCAGCTCACACAGGGCCTTGTCGATTCGTTCAAGGGCCTTCTCGGCATCTAGGGGGTCGTCGGTGCCCAGATACCAATGGTGGGCAAACATAGTGTCGTGGCGTGTGCCAGCGACGGTAAATTCGCAGATGTCAACCCCCATCTCCTCCGCCATAATCTCCACGGCGCGATTCATATTGTCTTGCGACAGATGCTCGCCCGTCAGACTGAGGAAATGTTTGGTACGACCTGTCACGGCCATGTCGCAGTTGCCCACATTTGAGAAACGTACCGTGTCGCCAATCAGATAGCGCCATGCACCCGCACAGGTGCTTAGCAATATGGCGTAGTCGCGGTTGGCTTCTATTTCGGCCAGGGTCAGGGTCTTGCAGTTGGGGAGTAGGTTGCCTTCCTCGTCAAAGTTTTTTTCGTCGAAAGGCACAAATTCAAAGTATATACCGTTGTCAATCAACAATTGCATCTGCCTGCGTTTCAAGTCAACCTGGTAGGCGATATAGCCTTCCGAAGCCAGATAGCTCTCAACATAGAATACCTCTTTGCCAAAAAGACGCTCGAAACTCTTCTCGTAGGGCGCAAACGCCACGCCGCTGTGGACGTATACCATCAGGTTGGGCCACATCTCGTGGATGTTCTTTAGGTTGTATTCCTTTACGATGCGTTCGAGCAGTATCTGCACCCAAGCGGGAACGCCCACTAGCACGCCGATATCCCATTTGGGAGCAGCCTTCACCATGGCGTCCAGTTTCTCATTCCAGTCTTTCAGTTTAGATATCTCTTCACCGGGTTTGTAGAAGAACTCAAACCATTTAGGTATGCGGCCAGCCGTGATACCTGAGAGGTCGCCGGCATAGTATCCTCCGTCAGCGAAATACTGAAGGTCGGTGCTGCCAGCTATGCACAGTACCCCCGCGTCGTAGAACCGAGTAGGGAAGTTGTATTGCGAGGCGGAGAAAAACTGCTTGGTGCCAGCCTTGGTGATAGTGTTGAGCATGGCACGGGTGACGGGGATGAACTTGCTGGCAGCCCCCGAAGTGCCCGAACTGAGTGCGAAAAAGCGTATTTTTCCAGGCCAAGCCACGTCGCGTTCACCTTTTAGGTTGCGGTACCACCATTCGTCGTGCATCTTGTTGTAGTCGAATACGGGCACAAGGCGGCGATAAGCCTCCACCATGTTGCGTGAGCGAAGTATGAGTCCAAAGTGGTATTTCCGTCCGAAGGCAGTGTTCTGTGCGCGGCGCAATAGTTTGCGCAGTTCGCGTCGTTGGGCATTCACCGGCTGGGTGAATCGTTGTTTGGCTCCGGTGGGGATGCTGCTAATCTCCGCCACAGCCTTAATCACGGTGCCTACCACAGGCAGTTGGATGGCGGTCTGTCTCTCCCTTCTCGTGGTCACCCTCTTGAGTATTGGGCGTTTACGATGGTTTCTTTCACTCATATATGCAATATCATCTTATTCTATTTCCGCTGCAAAATTACAAAAAAAAATTCACATCCCGATATTATTTCTTCCTGTACTCCTCTACAGTCCTTCATTTGTGTCCTTAAACTACCCCTATAATTAAAAAAAATCAAGCGATTTTAGGATATCACATCAGTGAGGGACAGGGGTGTGTAAGCCTTGCCTATACCCTTTGGCCGCTCCTTAATCTATCGCTTGTCAATCGATATTCGCATCGGAGAGCGAAAAACGGGTGGTGCGGTAGGAATGTGGGTTTTGACATGTGATATAGGCATTACTTATGCAAATCTGATGAAATGTGGCTTTTTTTTCGTATTTTTGCAGATTCATAATGGTTATATGTTTGAATAATAATTGTAGTAAAAATTACTGAAAACTAATTGACAAGAGTCCCGTGACGTAAGGCGAAGGTGTGGATGGTTGGGGGACGATGGATTAGTTTTTCACTTGAGAAAAAAGGAAAGATGGACAAGATAGAAATCATGGCTCCAGTGGGGTCGTACGAGAGTTTGTCTGCGGCGTTGCAGGCGGGAGCCGATGCCGTGTATTTTGGTGTGGGGAATTTGAATATGCGTTCACGTTCGGCGGCCAACTTCACGGTGGAGGACTTGCAACATATTGCCGACATTTGCCAAAAGTCAGGAGTTCGTACCTACCTAACGGTAAACACAATTATATATAACCATGAGCTGGAGGAAATGCGGGCATTGTTGCAAGCCGCTAAGGAGGCAGGTATAAGTGCCATTATAGCTAGCGACATGGCGGTGATAACCTATGCTCACAGCATCGGGGTGGAGGTACATATCTCCACACAGTGCAACATATCGAATGTGGAGGCAGTTCGCTTCTTCGCCCAGTGGGCTGATGTGGTGGTAACGGCACGCGAACTGCCTTTGCGACAGGTGGCTGAAATTACCCAATTTATCCGTGACAACGATATTCGCGGACCCAAGGGTGAATTGGTGCAGGTAGAGGTGTTTGCCCACGGTGCGTTGTGCATGAGCGTCAGTGGCAAGTGCTACCTAAGCCTCGATGAATATAACTATAGTGCCAATCGGGGTGCCTGCTTGCAACTGTGTCGCCGTGAGTATCTGGTCAAGGACTTGGAGAGCGACACCGAGCTGGTGGTAAGTGGCAAGTATATCATGTCGCCCAAGGATTTGTGTACCATCGGCTTCTTGGACAAGATAGTGAAGGCAGGTGTGCGGGTGCTGAAGATTGAGGGAAGGGGACGGAGTGCCGACTATGTGAAGACGGTGGTGGAATGTTACAAGGAGGCCGTGCAGGCTGTGGCCGACGGCACCTACACTCAGGAGAAGATAGCTGCATGGACCGAACGGCTGTGCACGGTGTTCAACCGCGGCTTCTGGGACGGCTATTATCTAGGTCGTAAGATGGGCGAATGGAGCGAGCGGTATGGCTCGCAGGCTACGGAAAACAAAGTCTATCTGGGTAAGGTGACTAACTACTACACCCGCCCACAAGTGGCAGAGATGAAGATTGAGACTGCCGAGCACCTGCATGTGGGCGAAGACCTGATGGTGATAGGGCAGACCACCGGCGTGTACCGCGCCACGGTGGCGGAGCTGCGGCTGGGCGACAGTGCCCAATCGGTAGAGGAGGTAGGTCAGGGCGACGTGTTCAGCGTCAAGACCTCCGAGCCGTTGCACCGAGGCGACAAACTGTATCGTGTGGATAAAGTGATTGACGAGTTTTAATATATGGAAGACGTTAGAATATACCATACTCCGTGGGGAGGGAGGATATGGTGGGCGATATTGGTGTCAATGGGGTTTGTGGGGCTGTTTGTGTGGCTCATTATTGATGACCCCGCTTTGAGAGGGGATTGGAGGTTTTGGTTTGCTCTGATATTTTTTGGATTAATGACTTTGTTCTTTCCGTTGGTGGCGTTGTGGGAGCGATTGCTGGGACGACCGGCGGTAGTGGTAATGGCCGACAAGGTAGTGTGTACAGCATTGTGGAGACGGTCGGAATACCGATTTGATGAGGTGAAGAGGTTTAAATTGACACAAATGAGTGGGCAGGAGTTTATAGCTGTGCATTTCGATAAACAGGAGGAGCAGCGCAGGTTGCAGGACGCTTCGAAGATGGGACGCGCTGTGCGACGCCTGAATATAGGGATGGTGGGTGCGCAGGAGAACATCGCGGCATCGGGACTAACGATGAAGCCGCGGGAGTTGTGCAACTTGTTGAACCGGCGAGTCGCCGGCGACATTAATTAGAGCGACTTGCTAGCGACATTCATTGATAAATAAAGAACTATGGCAAAATCAAGAACATACTTTTACTGTCGCGAGTGTGGCTACCAGTCGAGCAGCTGGCTGGGCAAATGCCCTGCCTGTGGCAAGTGGAACACTTTTGACGAGGAGGTGGTGCAGCGGTCGACAGCCCCTACGGGCTCGAAGAAAGTTACAGCCAAGACTAGCCAGCCGAAGCTGATACAGCATGTGGTGTATAGCGAGACACAGCGCATGCCTACGCACTGTGCCGAGTTCGATCGAGTGCTGGGAGGTGGCATCGTACCAGGCAGCTTGCTGCTGTTGGGTGGTGAGCCGGGCATCGGAAAGAGTACGCTGCTCCTTCAGACCGCCATGGCCATTCCAGACCGAAAGATATTGTATGTGAGTGGCGAGGAGAGTGAGGAACAGATAAAGATGCGTGCTGACCGAGTAGGGGAGGCGAAGGGTGAGCTGTATGTGGTGAGTGAGACCTCGATGGAGCGCATCTTTGAGCATGTGGCAGGGGTAGAGCCCGACTTGCTGATTGTGGATTCTATTCAGACCGTCAGCACCGAGGCTATCGAGTCGGGTGCTGGCAGCCTGTCGCAGATTAGGGAGTGTACTACTCAGTTTCAGCGCTATGCTAAGGAGAACGGGGTGCCCGTGTTGCTCGTAGGGCATATCACCAAGGACGGCACGCTGGCTGGGCCCAAGGTGATGGAACATATAGTGGATGCGGTGCTTCAGTTTGAGGGCGATAGGAACTATGGTTTCCGCATTTTGCGGACGTTGAAGAACCGATTTGGCTCTACTGCTGAGATAGGCATCTTCGAGATGCGGGGTAACGGTCTTTGTGAGGTACCCAACCCGTCGGAGTTGCTTCTATCCCATCGCGACGAGGAGCTGAGTGGTGCGGCTGTTGCTGCCACATTGGAGGGGGCGCGCCCGATGTTTGTTGAAGCACAGTCGCTCGTAAGTACCGCTGTCTATGGCACCCCCCAACGTAACGCCAACGGCTTCGACATGCGGCGCATGAATATGTTGCTGGCCGTATTGGAGAAACGTTGTGGCTTCAAACTGGGTGCTAAGGACGTGTTCCTAAACATGGCGGGCGGCATCCGCGTCAACGACCCTGCCACCGACTTGGCTGTGGCATGCAGCATCCTCAGCAGCAATGTGGACATGCCTATCTCACCTCGCATTTGTTTTGCAGCCGAGCTAGGCCTAAGTGGTGAACTGCGACCCGTCAGCCGAGTGGAACAGCGTATCAGCGAAGCCGATAGGCTGGGATTCGAACGCATATTCGTCTCCAAGTACGATGCCAAAAGCGTCGACCGCAAGCGATACAATATCAATATCGTCACGGTGAGCGTTATAGAAGAAGCCTTTAGAGAACTGTTTAGTTAAGAAAAACTAGTACAACTAGAACCTCTAGAAATACTAGTAATACTAGAAATACTAGAAAAAATTAGAAAAAAATGAAATACACCTATCAAACCCAGGGAACATGCAGTGAGGCGATAGAGTTTGAAATCGTTGACGGCAAGTTGCATAATGTTCAGTTTATTGGTGGCTGCGACGGCAACACGCAAGGCGTAAGTCGCCTGGTAGAAGGGATGAAAGTGGAGGATGTTTTGAGCCGCTTGGAAGGCATCCGTTGCGGTTGGAAGACTACCTCTTGCCCTGACCAGCTTTGCAAAGCCATTAGGGAAGTGAAAATTGAAAATTGAAAAGTGAAAATTGAAAAGTGAAAATTGAAAAGTGAAAATGACTGCAACCTTCATTAGTCTAATTTAGTGACCAGTGACAAGAATGCGCTCGTATCACTGGTCACTGGTCACAGGTCACTGAATCTCAATTCTCAATTTCCCATGGTCGACCACCTCACTCCCGAGCAGCGGCGACGCTGTATGCAGGGCAATCGCAGCAACGGCACCCAGCCCGAGCGGATGCTGGCACGGGAGCTGTGGCGTAGAGGCTATCGCTATCGCAAGAATGTGCGAACGGTGCCAGGCAGTCCTGACATCTGTTTCAAGAGCCGCAAGGTGGCGGTGTTTGTTGATGGCGAGTTTTGGCATGGGCGCAACTGGCAGCAAGAGCGGCAGCGGATAAAGAGCAACCGCGATTTTTGGTATTCCAAGATAGAACGCAACATGGCTCGTGACCATAGAGTGAACTTGCGACTCCGCATGATGGGGTGGACGGTGCTTCGATTTTGGGAAAGTGAAGTGAGAAAGCATTTGTCGGAATGTGCCGATAAGGTGGAAGAGGCTATACGGGAACGACAATTGCAGCACTTACACCGCGTGTATGAATACGACACACAATATGATGACCTTGGAGCTGCTGCCGAGGATGAGATTGAATATGGACAATAAAAAAGCCGTGTTCAAGAAGAATCTTTCTTGAACACGGCAAATAAAGAGGTGGGAGTGAATCGGTATTAATAGGTTCCAACAAAGTTGGTAAAGTGATTCCACCCGGTGGCGTTTTGGTAGTCCGCCACATGCGGCATAGGCACGGTTACAGGTATATTAGCTGGAACGCCATTGAAAGTGGTGGTATAGCAGGTGGGAGGTGTCGGAGTGGTGATGGTGATAGACTGAACATTACTACAATTTTCAAAAGCCCTCTCACCGATGGTCTGTATCGAACTGCCAAAGGTGATGACGGTGGCATTTGTGCAGTTGCCAAACGCGTCGTTGCCTATATTCATAATGGTGGCTGGAAGTTGGATGGCTGTTAATGAGGTACAGCCCAAGAAGGCCTGATTAGGAATGCTAGTGAAAGAGGAAGGGAATACTGCGGTGCCAAGCGAGGAGCATCCTTTGAAACAACCTTCACCGAGAGAGGAAATAGAAGCCTCAAAATCGAATGCTTCTAGGTTGCTGCAGTTCTCGAAAGCGTAGGCTCCAATAATTGAGAGGGGTTGAGGTGTGTTGATAGAGGTAAGGGAGGTGCAATTCTTGAATGCCGAATTCTCAATAGATGAGATGGATGGAGGTAGGGTTATTGCTGTAATCAGTGTGTAGTTTCGGAAGGCATTTTCTTTGATTTGGGATACGACGAATCGGGTACCTTCATGATTGACGGTGGCAGGAATAGTGACTTCTCCGGTCACTGACTGTGAATCCGATACTGGAGAAATGCGCACGTAGTTCATTCTTGAAGTGATTACCTCGTATTGGTAGGTAATACCATTTGATTCAGCAACGAAACTATAGCCGGCGTTATACTCGGTGCACGATGTGACCAGTAGGCATAGCGTCAGAACCAAAGGAAAGAATGTTAGAAAGGTCTTTTTCATGGTTTAAGATATTGGTTAATAATGAATAGGATTGTTGTTTGGTAATTTGTTTTCAATTGCAAAAGTATTGTACTTTTCCAACATGAGCAATACACAAAAGGGTATTTATTCAGCTTAGAAGTTTATTTCTTCACATTCAGATATGGTAGGTGAGATATTTTTAGTACTTTTGCAAACTGAAAAGGCAGATTTGTTACCATGGATTATAGAACTGACATATTGGATTCTATACCATCACCAAGAGGTATTACTGATGCTGACTATGTGGCAGTGGCACCTATGATAGAGGCTGTGCGCACAGTGGCAAGAGTTACCTATCAAGGGGTGTTTGTTGCCGATTTGTACCGAAACAACTTTTTATATGTGTCGGATAGCCCGTTGGCACTCTTAGGCCATCCAGTGGAAGAGGTTAGGGAAAAGGGTTATCGTTTATTGATAGAGAAGGCCCCTCAAGATGAACAGGAGATGATGGCAGAATTGGTGTCGGCACTATTTCGTACCCATCAAGAGATAGGGTTGAGGGATGATGTCACGTATACAATTTCATGCAATTTCAGGTTTATGGTGTATGGGCGTCCTGTACTGGTAAATCACAAAGTCACTCCGTTGGCTAAAGATTCGGAGGGTCGAGTGTGGTTGGCCTTATGCTTAGTGTCTCATTCTGCTCATAACGGGCCAGGCCATTTCACTGCCACTATAGGAAGTGCGGAGAATAGTTTCCGCTATTCATTTGAAGAGCATTGCTGGGTGAGGCAGAAAGAGCCAGTCGAATTAACTCAAGACGAACGCACCATGCTGTATCTTACAGCTCAGGGATACACCATGCGCGAAATTGCCGAGCAGATGTTTAAGTCGATTGATACCATTAAAATGTATCGTAAGCACGTGTTCTCCAAATTGGGAGTGTCCAATATTTCAGAAGCGTTAGTGTATGCGACCAACTACTATCTTCTATAGGCAGTTGTACTGGACACCCCCGTAGATGAGAGTTGATTGATTGAGATTAACGAGACGGTTTCTTCTGTTTCGTCGAAGGCTTAGTACTGGATGCTGGCTCATCGCTTATGACCTTGATGCTATAGCCTATTTGGGCAAAAGCCTCGGTCAGTTTCTTGCTGTCGGTCTTGGCTGGGTCGTAGGTGATGACCACTAGTTGTTTCTCTAGGTTGGTCTCAATCTTCTTAACTCCAGCTTCAAAACGGATGTTTTCTTTGATTTTCTTTTCGCAGTTTTGACAATGCATTTCAGGGGTTGTGGTGACTGTCAGCACACGTAGTTCTTTGCCACCGAAGGCGATAAGTAGTGCCGTTAGAATTACGAGAATCTGTTTCATATCTTTAGGTTTTTAAGGTTGAAAGGTATATTTGTTTGTTGTAAAGGTTACTTTCTGGGTCTGATTTCGATTCTTGCGCCAGCGTATGCCATGATGCCATGCACTGGCCCCCAAATCATGGTGGGTTCGAAAGTGTCGCTCCAGGGATCAGAAACGTTGATAATGGGGTGAGGTTGTTTGTAGTTGGTAAGGTTCTCGCTGCCGATGTAGAATGACCAGTGGCGGAAAGTACGGGTGATTTGTAGGTTCAGTTGTGGGTATGCTGGGAAAGTCGCATCCCAAGATAGAGTGCCGTCTTCAAGCAGGTAGGGGGTAGGCATACGCCCACCGCCGTTGAGTTGCAGGGTGGCATCCACTCTCCACAGTCCCATATAGGGTTTCCATGCCACGGTGAGTAGCCCTTTGTAGCGTGAGGTCAGCGGCTTCTCCATCAATTGCCCGTTGTAGGTGCATTTCACATCATTAAGACGGAATGCTGCCATCACTTCCCATTCCTCCTCGTCAAGGTCCATCGAGGCATCCACCTGCACGGTATTGGAGTAAGAGAGACCGTCGAGATTGACCAATCGTATTTTCGTCGGGTCGCTGTCGTAGTCCACCACCATCTGGTTGA
>CAMYZD010000018.1 GCA_947303735.1 uncultured Bacteroidales bacterium
AGATTCAGTATCTTCGAGGCTGCTAAAAAATCAGTCTTTTATCAAACTAGAGCCAAAACAATAAAAATTATTCCAGGTTTTTTTATCAAGAATTTGAGAATTAAAGATTTTGAAGATTACACATTTTGAGTTTGATAAGAATTTGAGTCTTTAATTGCAAGCAATTTAAGTATGAATGTTAAAAGTATCATGATTATAAGCCTGTTGTCTCTGCCCATGATAGGGTGGGGGCAGAGCGAGGTGACGCGACGGGTGAGTGCGTCGGAGATGGGGTATAAGGGCAGGGTGAAGATGGTGCAGAGTACGGAGTACTGCAGGGATTCGGCACACAGATACTTTGTTACGACGGCTGAGGCGTATAACGAAGCGGGGCTGCGGACGGATATGTCCACCATTGAGGATATATATCAGACTAGCTATCACTATGAGTATGACGGCACTGGGCAATTGGTCTATTATATAGCGACCTATGCCGAGGATGGTAAGGACAGTATTGTGTTTCACTACGGGAAGGAAGGCTGTCTATCGGGTTATGAGGAATACTTTCTTAGTTACGACCCGACCGAAGGAAATAGCGTGACGAACTTCCTCGTTGCCTGCGATGACCAATGCCGTCCCTTGATGGCAGCCTCGGTATGGGAAGACACCACATGGTATGAGTACGACACACAAGGCAGGCTGTTGAAGAAGACACAGTCGTGGCAACCCGATAAGGCACAAACCTACGATTACAACAGGCATGGACGGCTGGCTCGAATACGTACGGGCGACAAGCATTACGAGGACACCCACTATCGCTACGATGCAAACCATGACACCATCGAGGTGTGGCACACCAACTGGGAACACTGGGAGGGTGAGACGGGCGGACATGAGATTGGTAAGCACAAATACTACACCTACACCGCCTACGACGACCACGGCAACTGGACCAAAGCTTCTGTCGCTGTAGGGAAGAACCCCTGGAAGTATATCTATTTTGTTGTTAGGACGTTTGAATATTATGAGTAGTTTTTTTTACATACCCTGACACTCCGTGTAGTTCTTTCCAAGAGGAATAGAGCTACGCATAATGTTGGATGCTATGTTATTATTGTAAATATAGCATGGCTGTTGAAAAAAATATCTCGGTGTTACGATTTTTATTTGTAACTTTGTAACATGGAAACTATGCCTAAAAATAATGTAAGACGTAGGGATAGAATGTCTTACGAACAGGCTTTTAATCTCAACGGTGGCAATAAGCCGCCGCAGGCTGTGGAATTGGAGGAGTCGGTGCTGGGTGCGCTGATGCTCGACCCCAACGCACTCAACACGGCCATCGAGCTGCTGCATGAGGAGTATTTCTATAAACCCGAACACCAAGTTATCTTCCGTGCCATCCACAAACTCTTCGAGCAGAACCAGCCCGTGGATATGCAGACGGTGGCCAACCAGCTAAGACAGAGTGGCGAACTGGAAGCCGCGGGCGGTGCCTACCACCTCACCGAACTGACCAGCCATGTGGTGAGTGCGGCACATATTGAGTACTATTCGCGTGTGCTGAGTGAGAAGTATATAGGCCGTGAGCTGATACGCATTTCGACAGAGACTATCACCAAAGCCTACGACGAGACAAACGACGTGGTGGACCTCCTGGACAAGACCGAGGGGCGGCTGATGGACATCAACGACAAGAACTTCAAGACCGACTTCCACCCCATAGGCGACCTAGTGTATGCTGCCACCGAGCAGATCAACGAGGCATCGGACCGACCTGACGGCCTTGCAGGCATCCCCACCGGTTTCACCGAGCTGGACCGTATCACGGCGGGTTTCCACCCTGGCACACTGATTATCCTTGCTGCCCGTCCGGCCATGGGTAAAACTGCTTTCGCACTGACCATGGCACGCAATATGGCGATCGACTTTAAGCGCCCTGTTGCCTTCTTCTCGTTGGAGATGACCGGCGTGGAACTGGCCATGCGTCTTATATCGGGCGAAGCCCAAATACCTGGCGACAAACTGAAGAAAGGTGAATTGATGCCCTATGAGCGTGTGCAATTGGAACAGCGCACCCAGGCACTCAATGAGGCCAAGATATTTATTGACGACACCCCCCAGCTGACCATCTATGAACTGCGTGCCAAGTGCCGCCGACTGAAGCAGCACCACGACATCCAAATGGTATTTATCGACTACCTTCAGCTGATGTCGGCAGGGGCCGATGCGATGAGCCGCAACGGCAACCGCGAACAAGAAATCAGCACTATCAGCCGACAGCTAAAGGCCCTTTCGAAGGAGCTGGGCATACCTGTGCTCGCCATGTCGCAGCTGAGCCGTGCCGTCGAAACCCGTGGTGGCAACAAGAAGCCTATGTTGAGCGACCTGCGTGAGTCGGGCGCTATCGAGCAGGATGCCGACCTTGTGATGTTTATCTACCGTCCAGAGTATTACGGCATTGAGGACGACAACGGCC
The DNA here is from genome assembly GCA_947303735.1 of uncultured Bacteroidales bacterium. Classification (GTDB taxonomy): domain Bacteria; phylum Bacteroidota; class Bacteroidia; order Bacteroidales; family P3; genus Colimorpha. Next base: position 2,459 of record CAMYZD010000018.1, read on the forward strand.
CCACCGCAGGCATGGCCGACATCATCATCGCCAAGCACCGTAGCGGAAGCGTGGGCGAGGTGCGTCTGCGCTTTGTGGGTAAATATGCCCGCTTTGAAAACAAGGAGTTTGTCACCAACGACCAGATTCTCAATAGCACGATGCCTCAGAACACAGGATTCGACCAGGCTGGCGCCCCGACCATTTTGGTCGACTCTAAGATCAACCGCCAGGGAGACCTTCCTCCCGTCAGTCCGATGCCGGAAGATGAACCCCCATTTTAATAATAATAATGAAGTAAAACTAAAAACAAGATATCAATGGAAAACATCGAAAACCTCACCAAGCAGGATCTCTTGAAAGAGACCATTAAGCACATTGACATTAAGAAATACGACTCCACCGAGTTGATTGATGCCATGCGTGGCATGTCGTTCACCAGCCGCGACACCGCTCGCGCTGCCGATATCCTGACCATGATGTGCAAGGAGAAGGATTGCACCAACATCCTCACCATTGCCGGTTCGACCAGCGCCGCTGGCTGCATGCAGGTGTATGTCGACATGGTGCGTAATAAGATGATTGACGCGGTGGTCTCCACCGGTGCCTCTATCATCGACATGGACCTCTTCGAGGCCCTCGGTTTCAAACACTATGTTGGCACCAAGGAGAACGTCATTCCCGACACCAAACTGCGTGAGCTCTATATCGACCGTATTTACGACACCTTCATCGACGAGGAGGAACTCCAAGCTTGCGACAATGCCACCTACGAACTGGCCAACATGCTTGAGCCTCGTCCATACAGCAGCCGCGAGTTTATCTACGAGTTGGGCAAATGGTTGCACAACGGTCGCGGCGTGAAGAAAGACAGCCTCATCCAGACCTGCTACGAGTGCGGCGTGCCTATCTTCTGTCCCGCCTTTAGCGACAGCAGTGCCGGCTTCGGCATTGGCAAGCACCAGTGGGAGCGTGCCCAGAAGGGTGAGAAATATCTGAGCATCGACTCGGTTTGCGACTTTGTGGAGCTGACCAAGATCAAGATGAACTGCCCCGAGAGCGGCCTCTTTATGGTCGGCGGTGGCACCCCCAAGAACTTCGCCCAGGACACCGTGGTGTGTGCCGAGATATTGGGCTACGAGGTTCCGATGCACAAATATGCCATTCAGATTACTGTGGCTGATGTCCGCGACGGTGCCTGCTCCAGTTCAACCCTTCTGGAGGCTGGCAGCTGGGGCAAGGTGAGCGAAGAGTTGCAACAGATGGTTTACGCCGAAGGCACCACTGTGATTCCCGCCATCGTTTCCTACGCCTATCACAACGGTTGTTGGAAAGACCGCGAATACAAGAATTGGCAGAAACTATTTGAGAAATAAATAAAGTACCCAAGGTCGTCAAGGAAACCCAATCTTTGGCGACCTTGATTTGCCACAGCATGATAACCCTATAATACACCTTTATGGAAGAATCAATCCGCAAGCAGCTGCGTGAGCTGCTACAGCAAGAGGTGGTGCTGGCCACGGGCTGTACCGAGCCGGGCGCCGTCGCCCTCTGTGTGACTAAGGCATGTGAACTGCTGGGTGGTGAACCCGAGCGTGTAGACCTGAGTCTGAGCAAGAATGTGTTCAAAAACGCCATGGGCGTGGGCATCCCCGGCACTGGCATGATAGGGCTTCCGATAGCTGTGGCTGTGGCTGTGGTGGCGGGCGACTCCCGCCGCCAGCTGGAAGTGCTGACCGTGTCGGCCGAACGTGTCGAGCAGGCCAAGAAGTGGCTTGCCAACAATGCCTCTAGGATTAACATTGGTGTTAAGGATAATTGCGACAAGCTCTATATTGAGTGCACCTGCACTTCGGGCAACGATAACGCCACGGCGATAATCAGTCGCCGACACACCAACTTCACCTATTTGGCCCATAATGGCAAGGTGCTGCAGAACAACATTATCACCCCGCCTGTAGAAGGACATGTCGATAAGTCGGCCGCCGACGGATTGGACCTGACCGCCCGATTGGTTTACGACTATGCCACTACTGCCCCCATCGAGGAACTGGAGTTTATCCGCGAGACGGTGAAGTATAACGATGCTGCTGCCACAGAGGGCTTGAAAGGCTACGGTCTTAATACCGGCAAGATACTGATGGAGAATGCATCGGGAGATATTGTGCATACTGTCGTGGCACGCACAGTGGCTGCATCCGATGCCCGTATGGACGGTTGCACCCTGCCCGTGTATAGCAATAGCGGCAGTGGCAACCAGGGCATTGCCTGCACGTTGCCCGTCTACAACTACGGCAAGGCAAAGGGCTGTGACGACGAGTCTATCACCCGTGCTCTGGTGTTGAACCACCTGATGTCGATATATATCAAGCGGGGAATAGGACGCCTCAGCGCCCTCTGCGGACTGGTGAATGCCAGCATCGGTGTGACATGTGGTATCGTGTACCTTCACGGCGGCAGTTTCGACCAAATGTGCTACGCCATTAAGAATCTGATCAACACTATAGCCGGCATGGTCTGCGATGGCGCCAAGCCCAGCTGCGCGTTGAAGATGAGCACGGGACTGTATAGTGCCTTCGTCAGTGCCGAGTTGGCTTACCACGACTGTGTGGTCGATGCCACCGACGGCTTGAGCGAAAGCGACGTTGATTGCTCCATACGTAATCTGGGACGCCTGGGATGTGATGGTATGGACCAGGTGGACGACATGGTGCTAGACATTATGACTCACAAACAATAAATCAAATGAAATAACGTTATTATGGGAAAGTTATCATCAGTTGGAAAGGAGTAAACCGCCAATTGTTAATAACTTTCTCCGTATTAATTGTGTCAGTTGAAAAATAATAGGTACTTTTGCAAACTTAAATATTAATTAGGAATAACATGGAAAACAGAAAAGAAGAATTGTATTCGCAGGCCATTCCTGCTGGAAAGCGTCGTTATTTTTTTGATGTCAAGGAGACTAGAGCTGGTGACAAATTTATAACTATTACCGAAAGCCGTCGCATTTTTGATAACAATACTGGCGAATTCTATTATGATAAAAACAAAATCTTCCTGTATAAAGAGGATTTTGAGAAGTTCCAAAAGGGTCTTGCCAATGCCCTTTCCTTCATCGAGACAGGCATTGAGCCCGAACCTGTAGTAGTGGAGAATGATTTCGACTTCGACAACGACCGTCGCGATTCTATCAAGACCGACCTCGACGATATCGACTTCAAATTCTAATTGTCTTTTGCCATGGGAAAGATAATCTCTGTCGCCAATCAGAAGGGCGGGGTGGGGAAGACCACTACCGCCGTAAACCTCAGCGCTGCGCTGGCGGTGATGGAGTACAAGGTTCTCTTGGTCGATGCCGATCCTCAGGCCAACGCCACTTCGGGACTCGGTATCAACCCCGACGAGCTGGAGAAGAGCGCCTATGAGTGCTTCATGGGCCAGGCGGATATACACGACTGCCTGATCACTACCGACGCTCCCAACCTCACCCTCCTGCCTACCCGCATCGACTTGGTAGGTGCCGAAGTGGAGCTCGTCAACGAGAAGAACCGTGAGTATTTCATTTCCCGTGCGTTGGAGGCTGTCCGCGACGACTACGACTTCATCATCATCGACTGTAGCCCGTCGCTGGGTCTTATCACCGTCAACGCCCTCACGGCAAGCGATTCCGTCATTATCCCCATCCAGAGCGAATACTTCGCCCTCGAGGGCTTGGGCAAGCTTCTCAACACCGTGCGTATCGTGCAGACCCGCCTCAATCCCAAGTTGAACATCGAAGGCCTGCTCATCACCATGTACGACTCCCGTCTGCGATTGGCGCGTCAGGTGGTCGAAGACGTGCGGTCACATTTCAAACGCTTGGTATTTGACACCCTGATTTATCGCAATACCAAACTGGCAGAAGCCCCCAGCTACGGCAAGTCTATCATAATGTATGACGCAACCTGTGCCGGCGCGGTCAACTATCTCAATCTTGCCAGCGAAATTCTTCGCCGCAACAAGATGAAGTCTCCCATTACACACGATAACTAAACCCTTTCACAACTCAGACAATGGCAAGTAAGAAACCTCTTATTCCAGGTCGCGGACTAGATGCCATACTTGGCAGCATCGACGTCGACAGCCTCAACGGCAACGAGTCTGATGTCACGGCCGCCATCAGCATGGTGTCTATAAGCGACATTGAGGCAAATCCTTTCCAACCTCGTAAGGAATTCGACGATAACGCCCTGCAGGAACTAGCACAGTCTATCCGTGAGCAGGGGGTCATTACTCCCATCACCGTGCGGCGTATGCTCGACGGGAAATACCAACTCATCGCTGGCGAACGCCGTATGCGGGCTTCCCAATTGGTAGGCCTTACCGAGCTTCCCGCCTATATCCGCGTTGCCACCGACGGGCAGATGATGGAGATGGCTCTGGTGGAGAACATCCAACGCGAGAACCTCAACGCCATGGAGATAGCTTTCTCCTACAATGCCCTCATCGAGGAGTGCCAACTCACTCACGAGCAACTCAGCCAACGGGTCGGCAAGGATCGCTCCACTATCACCAACTATCTACGTCTGCTTAACCTCCCAGCCGAGACCCAGCTAGCCCTCAGTTCTGGCCAGATCAGCATGGCGCACGCTCGTGCACTTATCAATGTCGAAGACCCTGAGCAACACCTCGCCATCCTTCACGAGATTATCAACCGTCACCTTTCTGTCCATCAGACTGAGCAGCTCGTCAAGGCTGCCAAGGCTCCTCAGCGTCCTCGTGTGGCTGCCAAGGAAGACCTGCCTCCACGCCACACTGCCACCCTCTCCCAAATGAAGGAGAAGCTGCATTCCGACGTGGAAATCAAGCGCTCGCGCCGTGGCAAGGGGACTATGACCATCCATTTCAACAACGACGAAGACTTTGAACGTATAATCAACCTACTCAATATCTGATAGATCATACTCTACTCCTGCCGTGTATCGACGTCTGCTCATACTTCTCCTACTCCTTGTGGCAACCGTCTCGGTTCAGGGACAGGAGCCTGAACTTGTCGATGTCCGCCCCTCGGTAGTGGTCAGTCCGCAGCCCTCTAAGCCGCATAATCCTACTAAGGCAGTGCTGCTTTCCATCATTCCTGGTGGGGGGCAGATTTACAATGGGCAGGCCTGGAAGGTGCCTATCTTTTATGCGGCGCTAGGTGGGGTGGGGTATCTAGTTTATACTAACTACACCGAGATGATGAGGTTCAAGAAAGAGTATCTCACCATCGGCTACAACGGTCAGTCTACTTTGCCAGACTATTCAGGCTATCCAGGCAGCAGCATTTACAACCTCTACCAGTCTAGCAACAAGAACTTCCAGCTCTTTATTATCGTCACAGCGGCAGTCTATGCCTTTAATTTGCTCGACGCCTATGTGTTCGGGCATCTCTATGATTTTCAAGTCAGCGACGATCTCTCCCTCCGCATCGCACCCTCCTTTTCGTCGGTGCCTATGTCCGATTTTGCCATGGCTCCCTCGTTGAGCCTATCTTTCCATTTTTAGAAATAAGTAAAACACAATAATCAAATTTACAAATCAACACTATGAACCCTTTCCTCATGATTCAAGCCGACATGGCTGAAACCCAAGTTGCCGTTGACAGCCTCGCTGCCGCATCAACCCCCGTCGAACGTATCTCTCTTTGGCAGATGGCCCTCAACGGTGGTTGGATTATGCTTGTGCTTGCCCTGCTGCTGGCACTTGCTATATACATTGCTGTCGAGCGGTACCTCGCTCTTCGTCAGGCGGTCAAAGTCGAGGACGATGACCTTTTTATGAACAACATCCGCGATTATATTCATAAAGGAGATGTTGACGGTGCCCGTGCTCTCTCCAAACAGACCAACTCGCCCCTCGCCCGTATGGTCGACAAAGGGCTCTCTCGTTTGGGTCGCCCGCTTTCTGATATCCAGGCCGCTATCGAGAACGAAGGCAAACTCGAAGTGGCACGCCTCGAAAAGCGCGTCTCTCTTGTTGCCACTGTCGCATCCTTGGGCCCCATGATTGGTTTCCTTGGCACCGTTACCGGTATGGTGACTTGCTTCCAAGACATGGCATTCGCTGGTAATAATATTGAAATCAACACCCTTGCCACCGGCATGTACCAGGCCATGGTCACCACCATCGGTGGTCTTATTGTTGGCATCATTTGCTACTTCCTCTACAACGTCCTCGTCACCCGCATCAACAAGGTCGTTCTCGACATAGAGGTGCGCGCCACCGAGTTTATGGACCTCCTCCACGAACCCGCTTAAAGAACTATAGCAATACTAGAAAACTCTAGAAATAACTAGTTATACTAGCAATACTAGTAATACTAGGACTACTAGAAATACTAGAACCTTATAGCTTAAAGACTATGATTGAGACAAGAAATAAACTCTCCATTGAGAACAACAACTCCACCATGTCGGACTTGGTGTTTCTCCTGCTGGTGTTCTTCATGCTGACCTCCACACTCATCAGCCCCAACGCCGTTAAACTACTGCTCCCCGAGAGTGGCAGCAAGACCATGGCCAAGCAGAATGTGACGGTTTACATTGACGAGAACTACCAGTTTCAGGTTGGCGACACTCCCACCGATGTCGAAGGACTTGAGCCTCTGATTGCCTCTGGTATTGAACCAGGCATCAACGATGCCTGTGTCGTTCTCCGTTCCGACAAGACCGTTCCCGTCCAGTATGTCGTCAATGTCATCGACGCCGTCAATGCCATCAACGAACAGACTGGCTCCAAACACAAGGTCATCTTAGCCACCTCCCCCAAAAAATAAAACAAGAACTACAAAAACCACTAGAAATACTAGTCCTACTAGTAATACTAGAAACACTAGGAACACTAGAAAAAAATAAAACTACTATCCCCAAAATTCCTCAGCTATGACCCAAGATAAGAAAAACAAAGTCACGTCAGGCCTTATCACTGCCATAGTGTTTGGCTTGATAGTGGTCATCTGCCTCGCTTTCGGCTATGACCCACCTGACCCGCCCATCCCTGAAGAGGGGGTAGAGGTTAACCTAGGCAATAGCGACAACGGCTTGGGTGATAACCCTATGCCTGCCGCTTCCGAGGCATCGTCTGCCCCACGTCCCGCCTCTGCAACCGAGCATGTCTCAACCCAAAGCACCGAGTCTTCGACACCGATACCCACTTCAGATAAACCCTCCACGGCTAAGACCGACAATTCTACACCTACTACCACTAAGCCCGAACCTCCTAAGGAACCCGAAATCAACAAGAACGCTCTCTTCAACGGTAGCCGTACTAAAAATAACAACAAACAGGGCGGCAGCGAGGGCAAAACCTATGGTTCTGGCAACCAGGGCAAGGAAGGTGGCGACCCTAACAGCAACCGCTACGATGGAGCCCCTGGCAAGGGAGGAGCTGGCTTCAGCCTCACTGGCCGCAGTGCACGCGCACTTCCTTCGCCCAATACTAATACCAACAAGGAAGGTAAGGTAGTGGTCAAGATATGGGTTGACCGTAGTGGCAACGTCACCCAGACTTCTGCACCAGAGAAAGGTTCCACGCTCACCGACGGGGCTATCGTCAATCAAGCCAAGTCTGCTGCCATGAAGGCCAAGTTTAGCCCCAAGGAGGATGCCCCCGAAGTGCAAACAGGTACCATCACTTACGTCTTCCGTAACAACTAAACCACCATGGACGAACCTATCCGAATTGACAAATACCTCTGGGCTGTCCGTCTCTACAAGACCCGCAGCCTTGCCACCGATGCCTGTCGCTGTGGTCACGTGCGCATGAATGGGCAGCCCCTCAAGCCATCCCACGAAATCAAAGTGGGCGAGGTGTATGAACTTTCAATCGAACAACTTCACAAAGTAGTAGAGGTAAAACAACTTCTTGGCAACAGGGTAGGGGCCAAGTTGGTAGAAAACTATCTCATCGACCGTACCCCACAGGAAGAGTACGAGCGCATCCAGCTCATCCGTCAATACGCCTTTGAGAAACGTGACCGTGGAGCCGGCCGTCCCACCAAGCGTGAACGTCGCGACATAGAAGAATTTAAATATAAATAGTACTAGTCCCTCTAGAAATACTAGTACTACTAGAAATACTAGAAAAACTAATAATACTAGTAATCCTCAAAAAGTCACCTCTCTTTGCAATAAAAACCAAAATAAAAGTACATAATAACAGATTCGACCATGAACGAGGAAGAGGTCATTCGAGACATCTTGGCAGGCAATGTGAACCGATACGAAGAGATCGTTAAGGAATATCAGACTATCGTCGCTAATCTCTGTTTCAAGATAGGTGGTGCCGGAATCGACATTGCCGAAATGACGCAACAGGTCTTTGTCGAGCTCTATATGGCTTTGCCACGCTTCCAGTTCAAGTCGAAACTGAGTACCTTCATTTACCGGCTCACTGTCAACGTCGTCTGCAAGGAAATAAAACATCTTAGCCGTTGGGTCACCCCTAGCGAGGACATCATCGCCCCCGAGGTGCCGTCCGACGACTACAATGCCGAACAGCAGATTATCCGCAACGAGCAGGCCCGCCAACTGCATCAAGCCTTGGGCCGTCTCCATCCCGAACAACGCACTGCCCTTGTTCTATACACCTTCAACGACTTTTCCTACAACGACATTGCCGACGTGATGCAGTGCTCCACCGCCAAAGTGGAGTCGCTCATTTTCCGAGCCCGTAAAAACTTAAAGAAAATGCTAAACCCATAAACTCTTAACCCAACTACACCCCAGCGACTATCGAATACTCAAACAATGCTAGATAAAGATACTAAAATAATGAACGACACCGACCTAATACAGCAGTTGCGCGACATGCGCTATCCCACCTCCATCGACGTGGTTGCCCCTGTGATGGAACAGGTGAGAAACAAACCCCTGCTCGTCCCGACACACCACACGGTGAACTTCCGACGAGTTGCCTCTACCGTAGCTGCTTGTCTACTCCTCGCCGTGGGTACCAATATTACACTCCTCTACACCCACAACTACGATGAAAGCAAAATCAGCAACATGATTGCCGAAGTCTACAACTACAATGCTAGCTATGCCGACATGAATGAGGCCAGTTTCGGCCTAGGTGCCATCGAAAGCCTGTACTAAAACACTACTAAATATTCTGTTCCTCACTCAAATATACCTCGAAAACAAATAAACCCTTTCTGTATATGAAAAAAATAGTCACCTTGATGCTCGTCCTCGTCCTCGCCATGACCGCCATGGCTCAGCACAAACCCGAGCATAACCGTAAGCATAAGGACCCGCCTAAGATTGAAGAGATGGTTAACAACCTCTCCGCTATTCAAAAAAAACGGCTCAACACTGTCATGGAAAACAGCCGTAAGCAAGTAGACCTCCTTCAGGCCGAACTCGACAAGGTGCGCAAGCAAATCCATAGCCTATCAGAGAAAGAGGGTGATAACTCCGACCAACTCTTCCCCCTCTTTGAACGCGAAGGTGATCTCCGTGCCGAAATCTCCAAAGAGATGTATCGCACCCGCCTCCGTATTGATGAGATTCTCACCAAAGAACAACTCGCCGAATTGCGCTCTCATTGCGCGAAAGAAGGCAAGAAGACAAAATCCAAAGACACCTCTGCCGCCCCGGCAACTGCCACCGACCGCCATGGCACCACCACCGACAAGCCCCGTCGTGCCCGCCGTTAGCAACATCCCAATCTTTATTATAACAACTTATTACTGCCTTCCCTATACAACTCTGCCGATTCTCTGTAAAATCATAATCGCTCCCTGTCAACTGCTATAGTCAATCGGGGAGCGTTTTTTTTTATGTAAATAGTTTAAAATAAACATGTAATCTCTATTTTGATAAGCGGGATGGAATGTGAAATTTTAGTTTGGAAATAGAATTAATATTAATTAAAGAGATTTTTTTCGTATCTTTGCAGACGGTAAAAATAGTTTACCTTGTGTAATAATTTGTAAATGAATAATTAATTCTTAATGGTATGAAAGATATATTTGAACGCATTAAAGAATCAACTGGCGGTCCGTTGGGCCAGTATCAGAAATATGCCGACGGCTATTTTTATTTCCCCAAGCTGGAAGGCGAATTGGGACCTGAAATGATGTTCAATGGCAAGAAGGTATTGAACTGGAGCCTGAACAACTACCTGGGTCTGGCAAACAATCCCGAGGTGCGCGCCGCTGATGAGGAGGGTGCACGCCGTTGGGGTCTTGCCTACCCGATGGGCGCCCGTATGATGAGCGGTAACACTTCTCTTCACGAAGAGGTAGAGGCAATGCTGTGCGAGTATACCCATAAGAAGTACGGCTATCTGCTCAACTTCGGCTATCAGGGCCAGATAAGTATCCTTGATACGGTGGTGACGCTACGCGACGTGATTGTGTACGACAGCGAGGCTCACGCCTGTTTGATTGACGGCTTCCGCGTAACGGGTGCCAAGCGTTTCAAATATCAACACAACGATATCGAGAGCCTGCGCAAACAGCTGAAGCAGGCTACGGCATTGGCCGAGAAGCAGGGTGGTGGCATCCTGGTGGCCACCGAGGGCGTTTATGGCATGGAAGGCGACCTTGGAGCACTCGACAAGATTTGTGCTTTGAAGAAGGAATTCAACTTCCGCATCCTGATTGACGATGCCCATGGTATGGGCGTCATGGGTCCTGAGGGACGTGGTACGCATACCCACTTCAATTGCGAAGACGATATCGACCTTTATTTCTGCGCCTTTGCCAAGACAATGGCTATTATCGGTGGCTTTATCGGCTGCAACGACCCCGACATTATCACCTACCTCCGCATGAACATGCGTAGCCAGATCTATGCTAAGAGCCTGCCTATGCCTATTGTTTGGGGCGTAAAGCGTCGTCTGGAGATTATCAACGAGCATCCTGAATACCGCGAGAAATTATGGGAGATTGCCAACCATCTGCAGCATTCGTTACAGGCCGAAGGCTTCAACACGGGTGTCACCGAGTCGCCTATCACCCCAGTCTTCTTCCCCGGCGATGTGAATCAGGGTACCAACGTGGTGGTGGACCTCCGCGAGAACTATGGTATCTTCTGCTCGATAGTTGTCTATCCTGTGGTGCCAAAGGGTCAGATTATGCTCCGCATCATCCCCACCGCTGTTCACACCATGGAGCAGGCCAACCGCACTATCGAGGTATTCAAGGAGGTGAAAACTAAGCTGGATGCAGGCGAGTATAACAAGCCCATGCCAGTGATGAGACTAAAAAAATGAAATACCAGATAAGATGTAAAAAATGTGGCAAGGTCGTAGGCGACTTTGCCACATGGTTTAAACAAGACCAGCAGTGCACCTGCGGCTCGACATACGCCGAGGTGGAGTATCTTGATTTGCCTTCATTTCCTCCTTCGCACAAGGCGACCGAGAGTTATCAAGACTACTATTTCGACTTCCTGCCCATTGAGCGGAAGGAGAACATAGTGAGTTTTGGTGAAGGTATGGTTGCTATTGAGCGTTGGGCTCACTTGGAAAAGGCCGCCCGTGAGGCAGGAGTAGACTGCGAGGTATACGTCTGTCGTAACGACCAGAACCAGGGCAGCGGCACGTTCAAGGATATCAGTGCCTCATTGGCTGCATCGGTATTAAAAGAACAGGGCGTGAAGGATTACTGTCTTGCTTCGACCGGTAATGCAGGCACTGCATTCGCCACCTATTTGGCTAAGGCAGGCATCCATTTCACCCAGTTTGCCCCTTCGTTCATGGACGATGACTCTACCGAAGCCATCAAACGAGTGGGACAGACGGTTGTGATATCCAAAGGTGGCTATGGCGATGCCAAGTCCGAGGCGGCCGAATTCCACAAGAATCAGCATGTGCTGATCAGTGGTGGCAACACCGATCCGCTACGTATTGAGTCGAAGCGTACTTTTGTGTTTGAGTGCTTACGTCAGATGGGGTGTCTTCCTACGGTCTATATGCAGGCTGTGGCAGGTGGCACCAGTCCTTTGGCATTCGAGAAGGGTTTCCGCGATTTGCGTGCCATGTGTCCCAACAAGTCCTACGAGCTGCCCCGTATGGTACTGGTGCAGCAAGACGAGTGCGACCCCATGGTTACGTCATGGGAGAAGGCAACGGCAGACGGATTTCCTGAAGGGTGGGAACAGCAGTACGAGGCTAAGAAGAACATGCACACACGGATAGGCATCCTCACCGCTGCCAATCCGGGCAACTACCCATTGGTGGCACCTTTGGTAAAACGTACCGATGGCACATTCATTCGCGTCAAGGAGGCTGAACTGCCAGAATACGGACGCAGAATGCTGCAGGAACAGGGTGTGTTGATGGGTCCTGCGTCAGTGGTTTGCTATGCAGGCTTCTTCGAGGCACTACAGAAAGGCACCCTCCGCAATGGCGACAAGGTACTGCTCAACACTGGCGAAGGCTGCGATCGTTCACAGTGGTTTAAGAAAGAAGTTGAAAGCTGCTAACAATCATGCTTTTTAAGAACAAGATAGTTTGGATCACGGGAGCCTCGTCGGGCATCGGCGAGGCTACCGCTTACCGTTTTGCACAAGAAGGTGCCTCCCTATTGCTGACTGCACTGGAGGACGACCTGCTGGAACAAGTGGCAAATCGTTGTAAAGAACTTGGGGCACCCGATGCAAGGGCTTTGCCTTTCGATATCTCCCAACTCGACCAGCTGGATGGTCTAGCCGAAAAGGCTTGGAGTATGTTTGGTCACATCGACATATTCTACAATAATGCCGGTATTAGCCAGCGTGGTACGGTGGTGGAGACAGAGATGCACGTGTTCCGCAAGGTGATGGATATTGATTTTTATGCCCCTGTGCTCTTGACTAAGAATATCCTGCCTAGGATGATTGAGCAGGGTGGAGGACAACTAGTTGTTACCACTAGCATTGCCGGCTGTTTCGGATTCCCAATGCGCTGTGCATATTCATCTGCCAAGCATGCATTGTATGGCTTCTTTGAAACCATACAGGCTGAAAACTACAAGGATAACATACGCGTTACGATTGTCTGTCCAGGTCGAGTGCAGACCAATATTTCAGTCCATGCCCTTGAAAAAGATGGCCGTCAGCATGGCAAGATGGATGCCGGACAGGCAGGCGGTGTCACACCCCAGCAGGCAGCGGACAAAATAGTTCACGCCGTCTATAAGAAACGGCGCGAAGTGCTTGTAGGAAAGAAAGAGCTGCTGATGGCATACATCAAGCGGTTCTTCCCTGGCCTGTGTGCCCGATTGGCACGCAAGGTCAAAGCGATGTGAGAATTTCGTAAGCGGCTGAACGACCGTCGTTGATAGAATCGCTGAGAGTCATTGGGCGTTTGCAAGCTCCAGCCACATAGAGTCCGGGGGCATCACTTTGGCAGTCGTGTAGGTGCGGGTCTTTTGATTGAGCAAAGCCGTATTCACCACAAATGCGACATTGGGTGGCCAATTCGCGTGTGCCTTTAGAAGCCTCCATGCCAACCATCAGTACCAACAAGTCGCTCGTCATTTTCATGGGACGGCCTAGGAGGGTGTCCTCTGCCTTGATTTGCACACGTCCGTCGAAGGTGCCACCAGCCTCAGATATTCTTCCACGGATAAAGTTTACACCATAATCCTGCTGGGCAGTGCGATACATCTCTTCAAATCCTTGGCCCCACATGCGGAGGTCCATATAGAATACATACACTTCGCAATATGGCAGTTGTTTCTTTGCTTCTATAGCCTGCTTGACGGCTGTGACACAGCATAGCTTGGAGCAATAGTGGTTGCCCGACTTCTCGTCGCGCGACCCTACACACTGCAAGAATACTATCCTCTTGGGCGAATCGCCCACCGAATTGATAATACGCTTTTCGCGTATCATCTTTTCCATCTCCAAGGAGGTATGCACGCCGGGATAGATACCATAGCCAAGTTCTTCTTTACGGTGGGCATCAAAAGGAGTGTAGCCTGTGGCGAGAAGTACAATGTCGTAAAGCTCGTCGTTGACTTTCCATACAGGTGTACCTGTGAGGTTCTCCTCTTGGAATCCGGCAATATAGGAGGGGAGTAACTGGGTTACCTCGGTGTTGCAGCGGAGTGTGATATTGGGATTGTCCAACTTGGCACGCATTGTGACTGCTACCTCCTGGGCATCTGCAAAATTGGGGAAGAGAAATGCCTTGTCAGTGATGTTGCCCAGTGGCTCGGATTCTTTTTCATATAAGGTAACTGGGTGGCCTAGTGAGGCGAGTAGTGAGGCGGCTTCGATGCCTGCGGGGCCAGCGCCCAGAATGGCTATTTGCTTCATGATCTTTTTTATTATTATCGGACTGGTCAGACTAGTCTGACCTCAGCCTATTGTGATTATACTTTCAAATTTACTGGTTTTTCGGGCGAGGGGAGCAAGCGTCCATTGTGTCCACGATACTTATCAGATGGGCGATAGGGGATGCCGATCTTGTCCATCAGCCTCTCACATTGCACTTGATGCATCTGCAGGCCGAGGGTCCACGGGTCGTAACCCAGTAGCAGGCCGGTGAGTTCCTCGTAGGTCAAAACGGGAATGCCGTAGCCCTCTTTGTCGTAGGTCTTATTTTCCATCTCAGCGATGGTGTACTGCCACTTGTCGAGAAACATGCTGCATCCAGGGCAGTTGGTGAGGATGAAGTCGGGCTCATAAGATTCCATCGACTCAAATTTCTTCTGAGTGTTGGCGATGCTATAGCCACGGTTTTCCTGCACTAGATACTGGCGAAAGCCAAATCCACAGCAGTGCCTCCTTTCGGGGTAGTCGACCACTTCGCCACCCCAAGCTTCAATCATGCCTGCTAGCACGTATGGGAATTCAGCATTGCCGATGCCGCTGTTGGCAAATATCTTGGCATAGTGACACCCGATATGTTCTACTACTTTCAAAGGACGTCCAGTAAAGCGGTTGACCAACTGGAACTTCATGTGTGGCTTGAGGTCGAAACGGAACTTGAAGATGATGTCGCTTGGATGGGCTATATTATCAGGCACCTCAAATTCCCTTTTGCAGGCATCCCAGAGATATTGGCGTGCCTTCTCTTTCAGTTCGGGATTTTCCTCCCATTTATTTATCATCTCGGTGAAAACTCCAAAACTGGTGACACAAGAGGGAACGTAGTTCTTGTATCCGCACTCTTTCATAAGGGAGAATAGGCGTGCCACCACGGTCATGGTGGTCTCGAAGGGCACCACATCCGAGTGGTAGCCAATACCTGTGCATGTATGCTGGTGAGGATTGTCGCAGATGTCCTTGCCCAGCTCTTCTCTTAGGATTTTCAAAAAGGCAGCCTCCGACCCAGGGAAGAAGGTCTGCCGAATGCAGCTTCGTTCATAGAAGTAGTGGTCGTCGGCTATATCTTTTTGGTAACCATTCCAGAAACGTTTCATAAGATTCTACAGATTTATGATGGGTGGGCGTGCTTTATTTCTTTATTTGTTTTGCTACTATTTCGGCTATATCTTCTACAGCTACTCTATTGGCGTGAGTAAGGGCTTTCTTGCACATAGGGCAGGCTGTGGCTATGAGGTCGGGGTTGGGGTCAAGCAGGTTTCGCAGGGCGGCATCTCGGATGGGTGTCTGTTGATTACTATCGATAGACGTGTTGCCCAGATTGAAACCACAGCAGAGGCTTTTGGCCCGCTCTTCCTGTGTGGGAAGGAGCGTGGCGGCAGCAGCCACAACATGGCGTGGCTCTTCATACACACCGCATCCGCGCCCCAGCTCACATGGGTCGTGGTAGGTGACTCGCTTTCCGCTTGGCTCTATCTTGATCTTGCCTCGCTGAATCAGCATGTCGATGTATTGGGAATGGTGTAGGACGGGGATGTCTAACTTGTAGTCGTGCAAGAAGGTCTGATAGCAGATGGGGCAGGAGGTGACCAACATTGTAGCGTTGGATTTCTTAATAATGCGTCGGTTGAGATTACGTAGTTCTTCAGCTTGTTTCACAAGACCTTGCTGCATAAGAGGTCGTCCACAGCAGAGAGTCCCTTCACCATCCATGTGCCAGTAGCTCTGGCCAGCAGCTTCAAAGATTTGCTCCATGGCATGGGTGATGGATGGTGTGAGGTGAGACATGCAACCACCAAAGTATGCCACACGACCTACTGCATTGAATGAATGTACCGACTTGAGATACTGGTAGCCTTCGGTGCGGTCAATCTCTTTCACATGTTCAGCTCTCACTTGGCGACGGATGGGTTCGAGATCGATGCCCACCGGACACTCTGTAGAGCAGCGTCCACACACCATACACATCTTAGAGATGTCCTCAATGCGATTATACACATCTTTGTTACGGATGGCTTTGAGGAGGTAGACTCCCTGTATGTCGGTGATGTTCAGTTCGCGATTGATGGGACATCCGTCAATGCAGATACCACAGCGAGAACAGGCCGACAGCTCAAATAGGGTGTAACCACTTTTGGTATTGCTGTCGCGCAACCCCATCTTGCGGAAGTAGATAAGGAATACTTCTGTGAAGATATGCATGTAGCGGGTGAAGGGCATTAGCGTGAAGAAGATGCCGAGAGCCAAAGAGTAGAGCATCCAAAATTGGTATTCAACAATAGGGTCGGCCATGCCAATCTGCTGCATCAGCCGTCCCATGGCAAGTACAAGGAAACCCCCATTTCCATAGATGGAAGCCGTGGCACCTTCGGCTAGAAGTCGCAAGGGGAAAATACACCACAAGGCTCCTTTTGCCACACGGTCGGTCAGGTTGTGTCGTGTAGTGCGCTTCATGCCTAGGGGCTTAGACCAGAATCGTTTGAGAATGGCAAGGGTAAGCCCCGAGAAAACATAGAGTAGCAACGCATCCATTAAGTGGGCGAGGAATGGCATGGCTGCTGAACCCGACACTGTAGAGCGAGGCTCGAAGTAGTTGAAAAAGATGGCAACGTAGAAATGATGCCCCTCGGGATAGGCGACCATCGCCTGCACAAACCCCACCACAATAAGAAGGAACCATCCAAAAGCAAGGCTTCGGTGCATGTAGCCCAGCAGCACATGGTGTTTAGTGATTCGCCAGTGCAAGAGGCATTCTCTGAACATTTCCCATAGGGCGGGGACAAATTTCCAAGATAGGATATTGCGTCTGACAAGTGCCTGCTGCTTGCGGTCGAATTGTTTTATCCAATGGTAATATTTAAGGATAGAGATGACCAACAGGGCGACGACGCCAAGGCAGAAGGGTATAACAAAGAATGAGAACATAGGCGTCAGGATTGTTTATTAACTAACAGTTGGCGCATCTGCATAATCAGTCCACGGGTATTGACCCCACGAGGGCATACTAGTGTGCATTTGCCACAGAGCATACATTTGTTCAAATCGACGTCAGGCATCGGGGTGGGGGAGAGTTTGTCCACCTCTCCACGGCTGAAGAGGAAATGGGTCTTGCGGATGTTGAAGTCAGTGAACGCTCCTGCCGAGCAGGTGGCCGTGCAACCTCCGCATCCAATGCAGTAGCGGTAGGAGGGTACCGCCTCCAACAAGCGTTGGCGGAGCTTGGCGTCCGCACGGTCTAGGTCTATCGACCTCGCTGTCGATATCTGAAAGCCAAACCGATTCATCTTTTCTACATTCAATCGTTTATAACATTATCTCTCAATTCCATGCCACCTGTTACTTCAAATATCCTACGCACCTCGTCTAAGTCTTCCTGTGGTATGTCGCGCAAGGCACCGGGGCCCTTGCCATGGTAATTGGCACCCAGCTTGGGGGCGACATCGGCTATATGCTCATGGTACCACTCCCATACAGGCCCTTGCTCGGGGTGATAGTCGGGATCCACTCGGTCGGGATAGACGCAGTAGCCTATCTCTAGGATGTTTTTTTGCAGAGTCCCCATCAGTTGTTGCTGCTGAACGCCTTTCTCGCTGTGACGGAACAGGCCAGTTTCCTGCGACACTTTACGAAGTACGCTTATCAGTTCGCCTGGCACATTGCCACGTGGGCAGCGTGTCTTGCACGACATACACTGTCCACAATACCAAATGGTGTCGCTCCGCATCAGCTGCTCCAGCTCCTCATCGTCGCCCCTTTGTACCAAGTCGCAAATGCGTCGCGGGTCGTAGTCATAGAACTCAGCTGCAGGACATACGGCGGTACACATGCCACAGTTCATGCAGGATTTGAGCGATTCCTCGAAACGGACATCCTCTTTCAGTTGTTCTATTAGATTCATTGTTTTTTAGTGATTAGTCAAAAGTGATTGGTGATCAGTAATACGGGTCACTTTTCTTTACAATCTTACCTTATTTAGTGCCATCAGGCGGAAGAAGAACTTTGGGAATGGCTTCTTCCTGTTGCGTTTGAGCATATTGATGGTGATATGGGGATGCTTCATAATGGTCAGTTTGTGAGCTTCCACCAATTCAATCAGAGTGCCATCGGGGTCTTCTATATAGGCGAAGTGGCCGCTAGCCTCACCCATGTCGAAATGGCCGTCGTCTTTGCAGCTGTCCACCGTGAAGGGATACCCCAGTTCGTTGCAACGTTTCTCCAGATTGCGCATGTGGGTGACATCGAAACAGATCTGAATGAATCCGGGGTCGCCCCAATAGCGTCCCTCATATATCTTGCGAGGCTGACGGTCCAGGGCCTGCACCAGCTCAATAGTGCTTCTGCCATAGAGTGGCGCGAAGGCACCCTCTCGTAGTCCTGTGTGTCTCAAGAGTACTCGTCTGTATCGTTGTTCGCCGCCTAGCATGAAGTCAAAATCTTCAAACACACCAGTCTTATCATATTTCACCTCGTCATATCCCAACAAATCCCTGTATAGAGGCAGGCTTTTGTCGATGTCGGTGCAACCAATCATGCCGCCTGCGACTCCGCCATTTAGGTGCTTCTGGAAGATAAAGACGTCCAAGTCTTCCACTACTTGGAAGTAGTTGCCCCATGGGTCTTTCACCACGAAACTCAGCGTTCCGTTAGGCATCAGGTGCAGCTGACCCACTTGGTCGTATTTGGCAAGTAATTCATTCCGGAAGCCCGGCACGTCGTAGCTCTTTATCTTGGTGACGAAGATACCTAGGTCTCCCACGGCCACGTCGAAGGTCTTAGGCATGGGCTTGCGCTCCGAATACTGCCATATCTCGAAGCCGCCACCTCCTTCTAGGTTGAGGGCTATGCAGGCATGCCTTTTCTGCGCCTTGCCACCCGTGTAGGGCAGCATACGCTCGGCCACGGTGTCGTCCTCTAGCACGCGCACGTTCATATGGAACATCTCAATATACCATTTCCATGCCTCCTGAAAGTTCTCACAGCCGATACCCATCTGCTGTATGCCAGAAATTAAGTAGTCTTCCATACTTTTCTTCTTTATTTTTGATTCATACATAAATAGCTTGACTTCTAGGGACGAATACCTCCTCAATAAAGCCGAGGCAAAAATACTCAAAAAATATCATTCTCGCAAAATACAGTTGTCCGTTGAAGTCTTTTTTAACAATACAATTCGTAGAAAATTATTCTTAACTGTCTGTTTCACCCTTGAGGTAGCAGTCGATGGCGCGGGCTGCCACGCGGCCGGCCCCCATGGCGAGGATGACGGTGGCGGCTCCGCTGACGGCATCGCCGCCGGCAAATACTCCCTTACGGCTGGTCTGTCCGTTGGCATCGGCCTTCAAGCCTCCCCAAGGCTCAGTATCCAGCCCGGGGGTTGTACTCTTGACCAATGGATTGGGACTGGTACCAAGGGCTACGACCACATTGTCGACCTCCATAGTGAACTCACTTCCTTCGATTACACTGAACTTGCGGCGTCCCTTCTCGTCCACGTCGCCCATGGCCATACGTACGCATCGCATGGCACATACATTGCCTTGCTCGTCGCCAAGAAACTCGGTGGGGTTGGTGAGGAAGGCGAAGTTGATGCCTTCTTCCATGGCGTGGTGAACCTCCTCACGGCGGGCAGGCATATCAGCCTGTTCGCGACGGTAGACTACCGTGACGTCGCTGCCCAACCGCTTGGCTGTGCGAGCGGCATCCATGGCTACATTGCCACCTCCTATCACCACCACTTTGCGACCCAGATAGATGGGGGTGTCGTAGCTTTCATCGTAGCCGTGCATAAGGTTGGTGCGGGTGAGGAGTTCGTTGGCTGAGATGACGCCCACCAATGTCTCGCCCGGGATACCCATGAACTTAGGCAGGCCGGCTCCGCTGGCAATATATACGGCGGAGAAGCCGTAACGGTCAAAGAGGTCGTCAATGGTGACGCTCTTGCCTACAATAACATTAGTCTTGATGTCAACTCCAAGTCGGCGCAAGTTCTCAATCTCAGGCTCCATTACTTTCTGTTTGGGCAGGCGGAACTCAGGGATGCCATAGACCAAGACACCTCCTGCATGATGCAGAGCCTCGAATATGGTGACCCCATAACCCTGTTTGGCCAAGTCGCCAGCACAAGTCAGCCCCGAAGGACCCGACCCAATGATGGCCACTTTCTTTGATTGAGAGTTGTCCGGGTGGGGCAGCTCACTATCTTTTATACTATCCGCGTTTGATTTCTCTCGTTTCCAGTCGGCGACAAAACGCTCCAAGGCTCCTATCGCAATGGGCTCGCCTTTCTTCCCTAGTATGCAGCTGCCCTCACATTGGTTCTCCTGCGGACAAACACGGCCACAAACAGCAGGCAAGGCAGAGTCGCGGGCGATGATATCGGATGCGAGAGCGAAGTCGCCTTGAGCCACGGCAGCTATGAAGTCGGGAATCTGAATACTTACGGGACATTGTGTCACGCACATGGGGCGTTTGCAGTGCAAGCAGCGACGGGCTTCTGCCACTGCCTGTTCGGCAGTAAAGCCGTATGAGACCTCCTCGAAGTTGGTGGCACGGACTGCAGGGTCTTGCTCCTGGGGGCGTTGACGGGTGAGTGCCTGTTCTACAGCGGGGGCTAGATTGCACCGATGTCCTGCTGTGCCCTGGGCGGTGGCTATACGGTACTTGCGCTCGTCGGGACGGCGCAGACGGCGTGCCGCCTCGTCGAAGTCAACCAAATGCCCGTCAAATTCCGGCCCATCAACACAGGTGAA
Organism: uncultured Bacteroidales bacterium; assembly: GCA_947303735.1. GTDB lineage: Bacteria > Bacteroidota > Bacteroidia > Bacteroidales > P3 > Colimorpha. The sequence goes on from CAMYZD010000018.1 coordinate 23,475, forward strand.
TTTCACTTTGTCGCCCACGGTCACGCGGCAAGCGCCACACATACCTGTGCCATCCACCATCATGCAGTTCATGCTGACGATAGTCTGTAGCTCTAGCCGCTTGGTGAGGAGCGACACAAACTTCATCATGGGAATGGGACCAATGGCCACACAGTGGGAGTAGGGACGTTCAGCGGAGTTGGGGTGCTGTTGCTCATAGTCGGCATATAGCTGCTCAATCTTGTTGGTGACGAGTCCTTTCTCTCCGTAACTGCCATCGTCGGTCATCACATAGAGGTTGTCACACACACTGCGCATCTCCTCTTCAAAGAAAAGGAGGTCGCGGTTGCGGGCACCTATAACCACGTCGGTGGGAATGCCCTGTTCGTGTGCCCATTTCACTTGAGGGTAGACGGGTGCAATGCCCACCCCTCCTGCCACGAAGAGGAGTCGCATCTGCTTCTGCTCTTCTTCTGGGGCGGTGATGAGTTCGCTGGCACGTCCCAAGGGGCCTACGATGGTATAGAGACTCTCGCCCTCTTTCATTTCGCTGAGTCGGCGGGTACTTTCGCCCACTACTTGGTACACGATAGAGATGCTATCTTGCTCGAGATTGATGTCGCAGATTGTCAGTGGCACGCGTTCTCCCTTGCTGATGGGGATTACTATAACAAACTGCCCCGGCTTACCGCTGCGGGCAATCCAAGGGGCCTGAATCTCCATGAGATAGATTTGATTGCTGTTAAGAAGCTTTTTCCTAAGTATCGTGTACATCTTGCTATTTTTTTGGTATAATTCTTTATTATATCAGATGCAAAAATACACATAATAATGGAAACATCAAAAAAAAAATCGTCCGATGCTCACTTCTTAACAAAATGGCTTGCCTCAACCCTCCCTTCTTAGCACAAAAAAACAACCATCAAATACAATAATATCCCAAGGTGTGCGTTATCTATCAACCATGAAGAAAATCAATCTTATCGCATTCGCTATAGTGGCTCTGTTGGCCGGCTGCCAGGGGGAGACGGAGAATGTAGATCGTCCACTATATCCGACCGAGGGGGCTATCAACGCCCGATACACCATTGCCGACGGGGTAACGGTGGTTTTTGCCAAAGGCAACCTGCAATATCAAGCCTCAAGTCACTCATGGCGGTTCGCCAACCGGCAGTATGACGTGATTGGCTATAATAACGGACTTGCCGATACTACCTACTCTGGTTGGATAGACCTTTTCGGGTGGGGCACTTCTGGCGAGGATGACCTGATGCCTTATACTGTGTCCGACACGAGCGACCGTTATGCCTATGGCATGTTCGACATCGGTGGAACCCAATACGACTGGGGACTGCACAATCCCATAAGCAACGGAGGCAATCGCGTAGGGGAGTGGCGCACCATGACCCTAAAAGAGTGGACCTACCTGATGAAATATAGAACCTCCGCCCAAATGAAAAAAGCCTTTGCCACCATCGAGAATGTAGGTGTTGACGGGGCTGACATGCATGGCTTGATGTTCTTGCCCGACAAGTGGGAATTGCCCGAAGGGTGCACTTTCCAATACGGTGTGAAAGAGGGATTTTCAACCAATGTCTATAGTGCCGACCAGTGGAACAAGATGGAGGGGGCAGGAGCCGTCTTCCTCCCTGCTGCAGGCGAACGAGACGGCGTGACTGTGAGCCTTGTGGGCGACTATGGCTGTTATTGGACCACTTCGGGCTACACGCTGGAATCGGCCTACGAGTTGTATTTTCTCTCCAGTGGCTACGACTTCTATCCCACCAACCGCGCTACAGGCCATAGCATCCGGCTGGTGATGGAAAAGTAAGATAGTAATAGAAATACTAATAAGTATTAATATGACAACTAATAATATACAATCGATAGTAGAGGCACAAAGGGCATTTTTCCGCACAGGCGAAACCCTGGATGTGAAGTGGCGTATCAACCAGTTGAAACGGCTGAGAGCGGCTGTCCGTGACCATTCTCAGGAGATGGAGCAGGCTCTCGCCGACGACCTTGGACGTTCAGCGGTGGAGGCCTATCTATGTGACGTGCTTCCTATCATCACCGAAATTGACGAGACCATCCGTGGGTTGCGTCGTTGGGCACGACCCGAATGCCACTATAGTGGGCTGATGTGCTTTCCCAGCATAGTGACCAAGGTATATAAGATGCCCTATGGCGTTACACTGATTATCAGTCCGTTCAACTTCCCTATGTTGCTGACGCTGGGCGTGCTGGCTGCAAGCATCGCCGGCGGCAACACGGCTGTGATAAAGGCGAGTTCCAAGTCTTCCGCCAGCACCGCCATGCTGAAACGTTTCATCGCCGACCTGTTTCCTCCCGAGTATGTCACCCTGATCGACGGGGGACACGATGTGGCCGACGAGTGTTTGGCTCAGCGCTTCGACAAGATATTCTATACCGGCTCTCCCGCTGTGGGTAAGCATGTGATGGCCGAGGCGGCAAAGAATCTCACCCCTGTGGCATTGGAACTAGGTGGGGAGACAGGCAACTGGTGTGTGGTGCGCAAGGATGCCGACTTGAAGGATGCTGCTCGTAAAATAGCTTTCTTCAAGAGTTGCAACGCTGGACAAATATGCATCAATATCAATCAAGTGGCTGTGGCCGAGGAGGTGGTGGAACCTTTCTTGGATGAGCTGAAAGCAGCCTTCGCTAAGCAACTTGGCGACCGTCCAGAACAGAATGACGAATATCCCCACTTGATTTCGGAAGCAGCCTACGACAAATGTGTCGCCTTGGCCGAGGAATACCGCGAAAGGATCGTCTTCGGTGGTCGAGGGGTGAAAGAGACCAAACGGTATGCCCCGACCATAATTTACCCGGTTTCACCCGAAGAGCATATTGTCCAACATGAGCTCTTCAACCCCCTGCTACCCATTGTACCATACCGAGATGCTGAAGTGGAACAGCTGATGGCCACCATTGCAGAAAGGGAGCATCCGCTGTCAATGTATCTTTTCACCCGCAACCTGCGCTGGGCGCGTCGCACCATGCAGCGCCAGCAATACGGTGGTGGTTGTGTCAACGAGGTGTGTATTCATTTGATGGTTAAAGGTGTACCCTTCAATGGTACCGGCCACTCTGGCATGGGTGCTTACCATGGCATCTGGGGGTTCAGAGAGTTTACCCACCCCTCGACGGTGCTTTGGGGCTGCCGGCACTTCAACCTACCACTCCGCGAACATCCCTACACGGGTCGCAAGAACCGCTGGAAGATGTGGATGTTGAAAAAGATAGGTGGCTGATGACCTTTATATAATACCAAAATATTGAATAATATAAACATTATAATATGAAGAAGTTAATACTTATTATCTCTATTGTCTGTTTAGGTTATCAGGCATGGGCACAAGAACCCAAAACTGTAGACTCACTCTATCAGGTGCAGCCCACCTCGCAGGTGGCCATCCCCCAGCAGGCACAGAACACCCAAGGGGTCACCGTGCTGGAACCCGAGAACATGGTGCTGAAGGCTGGTGTGGAAAACAAAGTAATCGTCAAGTTGGAGAAGACAGGCGTCAACAACATGATTCTGAAAGTGGTTGACGAAGAACTTTGCAGCATGCGCAAAGGCCAAGAACTCGGCACCTATTATTTCACCCCCAAGGTGAAGGAGGGCAATGTGATGATTAGAGTGGGCTACATGGATTTCATGGGCGCCTACTTCAAACTGGCCGACCTCACTTTCACCGTAGTCGACGAGTAGGATTGTTACCTTACTAAAGTTTGACAAGTTCTTTCCAGTCTAGTTTGGTATTGTACAGGGTCTTGACAAGGGTGTCTCAAAAGTCCCCAAAGGGGACGACAGACCACAGGCAGGGGTGTAACCCCTGTACAAATGGTAGAAAAAAAAGAACCCCGAAGGGGTGACACACCGTATGTTACCGACTATCTGTCGCCCCTTCAGGGCTTTGTTTTATCGTCCACAAGTACGGGGGCTTACGCCCCCGCCTATTATCTTTCAGTCCTTCAGACTTTTTGAAACACCCTAAAAAGGGCAAAGAATCACGCC
>CAMYZD010000019.1 GCA_947303735.1 uncultured Bacteroidales bacterium
AGATATTGGTGATAAGGGCAACGACCGACACCCAGCCACCACGGTTGTAGAACACCACCATGTAGACCAGCACAACGATGAAGGCCAAGATGAAGGAGATAAGACCTCTGTGGATAGACTCTTGACCCAGCGAAGGTCCAACAACAGCCTCCTGCACAATGATAGCAGGGGCAGGTAGCTTACCTGACTTCAGGATGTTTGCCAAGTCCTTAGCCTCTTCGAGCGAGAAGTCACCAGTGATAGACGAACGTCCACCGGCAATCTCACCGTTGACGACAGGGGCGGAGTAAACCAGGTCATCGAGCACAATGGCAACGCACTTGCCGACGTTCTCGCCGGTGATGCGTTTCCATTCGCGCGCGCCTTCATTATTCATAGTCATAGAAATCTCGTTGCCACCGGCATTGCTGAAATCCTGGCGGGCATCAGTGATGACGCTACCGTCTAGCAGGGCAGAACCGTCACGAGTGTTGATGCGGATAGCAAACAACTGATAGATATCTGAACCGTCCTTGATGGGCTTAGCGCTCCAAAGGAACTTCACCGTGCGGCTGTCCAGAACTTTCTTCTCAAAAGCAGTAGCAATCATGCGGCTGATGGCATCGCGGCTCTTGGCGCGGGCATAACCCACAACCGGACCCTGCAACAGGCCACCCTGCTCGTTGATATTCGGCATCAGCATATTCTCATTGAAGAGGGGGTGGTCTTTGGCCATCTCATTCATGGCAGCTTCCACATCGCCCTCGTCTCCGGCATTCAGAGCATTCAGCAGGGAGTCGGACTCGGCCTGTTCGCCTTCGTTGACGGTCTCTGTCTCAGGGGCCTCAGCGACCTCTTCGGTCTGACTCTCGGCACCTCCGATAGAGGAAATATATTTGTCAGCCTTTTCCAACATCTGGTAGGCTTCGACATTGTCATAAGTCAGCCAAAACTCCAACTGGGCAGTTCCCTGAAGGAGCTTGCGGACACGCTGGGGATCTTTCACACCGGGGAGCTCAACCAAGATGCGCTCCGATGCACGCAGCTGCTGGATAGTGGGCTGAGCCACACCGAACTTATCGATACGCTGGCGAAGAATCTCATAGGTGCGGTCATAAGCTCCAGCAGCCTCCTCTTTCACCACGCGAATAACTGTCTCATTATCGTCGTTCAGCTTAATCCTGTCGCGGAGCTGGGTGTTGAAGTACGATGCCAGCTGCACATCAGGATTGACCTGGCGTATTGCGTCATAGAACAGCGACACAAAGTCGCGGTTAGTTGTCTTCTTCTGGGCATCCACTGCCATGTCGATAGCCTGATTGAAGACCGAGTCCTGAGTATGGCCGGCCAGGGCGCGAACCACATCAACAGTTGAAACCTCGAGCATCACGTTCATACCGCCCTTCAGGTCCAGACCAAGGTTGATCTCGCGGGCTTGGCACTGGCGATAGGTGAATCCTAAGTACACCTTCTCACTCGCCATGGAATCAAGATATTGAGCCTCGCGGTCAACCAAGAGGGAGTCCTTCAGGGTCTGGGCATACAGCGCATCTCCTTTAGCCTTGGCGTTAATTAAATCTTGTGCGGTTTTGCTCTGAACATAGGCATCTGCCACAGCCGAAGCATTCTTCTCAACCCTGCTTGTAACAATCGTAAACGACAATTGATACAAACATACCAACACAAATGACCATGTTAGAAATTTGATAAGTCCTTTATTCTGCATATCTTACGTGTTAAAGTTATATTTAGTTATTACTCTATTTGAACATGCAAAGATAAGAAAAAATATCGACTCAGCAAGGTTTTTCCAAAAAAAATATTTTTCTATATAAATAATCGACCACCCTCAAAAATGCACTATGCAGAACACACCTTCCTTACTCTATTCCCAATCAGAGGAAAATCAACACAAAGTCGGGCAGCACTTACGCATGAGAATTCTCCAACATTTTTACTCTCTTTTTTCTCGTTCAAATGGAATCTCCCCCACAGCAAAAAACCACCTTCTCTATGAAAGATATATTCGTAAAAGTTGGATAGAAACACAAACCACAACCATCTGATAGCATGATATCTATAACACAAACACCACCCAAGCAATCCTCACGCTGCTACTCCTTGAAGAGGGGCCCTCTTACCGATCCAATTTTTTTACGTATCTTTGCAAAAAAATATCTCTCCATGGACAACGCAATCCACAACCCCAAGACGCTCCCCATCACTGAATGGCCCGAGGAAGACCGCCCCCGTGAGAAAATGCGCAGCCAAGGCAAGAAAAGCCTAACCGACAGCGAACTCCTCGCCATTTTGCTACGCACCGGCATCAAAGGCGCAAGTGCCATCGACCTTGCCAAAGCCATCCTCCGTCAGACCAACGGCCGACTCACCGACCTCGCGCGTCTAGAAGTCAACGATTTGCAGAGCAATCACAAGGGACTGGGCCTAGCGAAATCCGTCACCATCCTGGCGGCGCTCGAACTGGGTAACCGCATGTTAAAAGAGAACAGCGAAAACAAGGAAGACATCGTCCACGACAGCAGCGACCTATTCCACTACATCGCCCCCACTATCATCGACCTCCCCCACGAAGAATTCTGGGCGATCTTCCTCACTCAACGGAACAAAATATCATGGAAACAGCGCATTGGAGCAGGTGGCCTCACTCAAACCACCGTCGACCTTCGCCTCATTTTCCGTGCAGCCCTCGAGCATAACGCCGTCGCCCTTGCCGTGGCTCACAACCACCCTTCCGGCCGACTCCAACCCAGTCAGCCCGACAAGGAACTGACCCAACGTATCTACGAAGCGGGGAAAATCCTACACATCAAGCTACTCGACCACCTTATTATCGGCATTCTGCCCAGCGGTCAGAAAGAGTACTTCAGCTTTGCCGACAACGGTCTTTTGTAATCTCTACCGACACAGCCTCCAACTCGCCGCCCAGCGGTGGAGCCAACTTCGATACCTTGACGCTAACACTATCAATGGCAGGATATTCGCTGAGCACAGACTCACAGATTCTCTCGCCCACATGTTCAAGCAGATGTGAGGGCTTCATCATCTCCCTTTTGACCGTCTGATATACGTCTAAATAGCTGACCGTATCGGATATATCGTCCGTCTGCTGGGCACGGGTTGTGTCCGTCTCGTACGTCACATCCAACCGAAAACGGGTACCTATCGCCTGCTCCTCCTCAAAGCAGCCATGATGGGCATAGAACAACATCTTCTCAAGAGCTATACAACTCATGGAATCAAAACATTAAATGACAATAACACAATTCTGATACACCCTACACTATAGTGTCAAACTGCTTCAAGAAACGCAAATCGTTCTCGAAGTAGAGGCGTAAGTCGCGCACCTGGTATTTCAGCATGGCCATACGTTCCACGCCCATACCTAGGGCAAAACCCGTATATTCATTCGGGTCGATTCCGCAGGCCTTCAACACATTGGGATCCACCATGCCGCAGCCCAATATCTCGAGCCAGCCAGTGCCTTTACAGATGTTGCAGCCCTTGCCCCCGCATATCCCACATGAGATATCCATCTCGGCCGATGGTTCGGTAAAGGGGAAGTACGACGGGCGCAGCCTTATCTGGGTCTGCTCGCCAAACATCTCCTTGGCGAAATAGAGAAGGGTCTGTTTCAAATCGGCAAAGGAGACCTTCTTGTCCACATACAACGCCTCCACCTGATGGAAGATGCAGTGTGCGCGGGCACTGATGGCCTCGTTGCGGAACACTCTTCCCGGAGCTATGATGCGGATGGGGGGCTTGTTGTTCTCCATCACGCGCACCTGCACCGACGAGGTATGCGTGCGCAACGCAACCTCTTGTTTGCCTTCCTCTTTCTCAACGAAAAAGGTGTCCTGCATATCTCGGGCGGGATGCTCGGGCGGGAAGTTCAACGCCGAGAAGAGATGCCAGTCGTCCTCTATCTCAACCGACTCTGCCACGGTGAAGCCGATACGGGAAAATATATCCACTATCTCGTTCATCACTACCGAGAGCACATGGCGGCTCCCCATCGATGAGAAGTCGGTCGGCATAGTCAGGTCGCCAGTCAGAGCCTGCTCTTGGTGAGCCTCGACATACGCCTTAAACTCTTCGATTTTCTCTGTTGCTGCCACCTTGAGCATATTCAGCGACTTGCCCAACTCCTTTTTCTCCTCGTTGGGGACACTCTTAAACTGCTCAAACAAGTCGGCAATGATACCTTTCTTACCCAGATACTTGACCCTGAACATCTCTATGTCAGCGGCCTTATCTTTGAACTTTTCAACCTGTGTGGCCTGTATCTCATTGATATTGGCCAGAATAATATCTTTCAGTGAACTCATCTTTCTACTACAGACATTTTCATTTTCACATCTTCTACCGGTCTATCCATCGGACCGCACTGCACGGCGGCAATCTTATCGATCACCTCCATGCCTTCCACCACTTCGCCAAATACCGTATAGTCGCCATCCAAAAACGGTGTACCGCCCACAGTGCCATACACTTCCGCCTGTTCGGGCGTAAAGCTCTTGCCCATGCGCTGCTCCACCATCTTCAGGCGGTTGGCATCCCATACAGTACCCTGCACAATATAGAACTGGCACGACGAAGAGGCCTTTTGGGGATTCACCTCGTCGCCTTGGCGGGCTGCCGCCAACGCCCCCTTCTTGTGGTAAAGCCCAGGCACAAACTCGGCGGGAATGGTATACCCAAGCTCGCCATCGCCCAACATCTGACCGGGCTTGGCGGTACGTGATTTGGGGTCACCCCCCTGAATCATAAACTGGTTAATCACGCGGTGGAAAAGCAGGCCATCATAGGTGCCTTCTTTCACCAACTTTATGAAATTATCCCGATGAAGAGGGGTCTCATTGTACAATTTTACCACCATGTCGCCATAAGAAGTCTCTATTTTGACATAGTACACCTTATCACTCCCTTTCTTCTGTTTTTCAACTCCTTGTGCAAAAGTAAAAAGCGAAATAAATAAGAAAAAGAATAAAAAAGAAACTTTTTTTGTTGTCATACCACGTTTTTTTTTTATTTTTGCAGTTGCAAAAGTAGTCAAAAAAAATCAATTACTCACAAAAATAAACAACTTTTTATGAAGAAAAAATGCCTTCCCTTAATCGGTATTCTGTTAATCAGCGCATTATCCGCCATTGCTTTTTCATCCTGCGATAAAGACACCTGGTGCTATTTAGACGTCACCGTCGTCGATTCCAAGACCAATAACGCCCCTGCTGGCGGTGCTTGGGTCAAAATCCAATATGTGAAAAAGAACGAATCCGACCCCATGAACAACATTGTCGGCACCATCTCCGACACCGGCCAGTGCAACGCCAACGGCATCTATAAGACCCGCTTCGCAGCCCCCGCCATCTTCACCATCACCGCCCGTGTTGATGAACCCGACACCCTCAACAACAAGTTCTACTACCGCGAAGGCGAAAAGTCCATCCGACTCAAAGAGGGCGAGGTAGTCACTGCCACCGTCAAAATCATTGGCGAGAAAGTCCTCGGCCGTGCCGACTTCCAAGAAATCTAACCCCTACTCCCTCTGCCTATGCCTGTCAATTTTTCTGCAAGCGACCTCCAGCAAATTGCGTCGCTAGGGTTGACCGAGAGCGATGTCAACCACCAAATCGACAATTTCCGCCAAGGGTTTCCTAAAACCCATCTGGTAGCAGCTGCCACAGTCGACAACGGCGGCATTCTGCGCCTCGACGACAAGGCCATTAACCGCTATTCCAAATACTACCAGCAGGCCTCCTCGGGGAAGAAAATACTCAAGTTCGTCCCCGCCTCCGGTGCCGCCACCCGTATGTTCAAGGACCTCTACTCCTTCACAGCTACCTACTTCGGCATCGATTACAATATAGAGAAAGAACACCCCTCCGTCAAAGAATTCCTCGAGAAGATTCGCACCTTCGCTTTCTACGACGACCTTGTGGCTTGCATGAAAAACGCCAACGCCGACTTCGACGACTATATGCAGCGTGGCGATTTCAGCACCATCATTAACTTCCTCCTTAAAGAGCAGTACATGGGCTACGGCAACCTGCCCAAAGGCCTCCTCAAATTCCATAAATATGGCCATCTGCAACGCACCCCCCTCGAAGAGCATATCGTCGAGGGTGCCGAATACGCCCGCATGGCCGACGGCACAGTCAACCTTCACTTCACCGTCTCGCCCGAACACCGCCCCCTCTTCCGCAAGAAGATTGACGAGGTGAAACGCTACTACGAGGACGCCTTCCACATCAAGCTCAACATCTCTTTCTCCGAGCAGAAACACTACACCGACATCATTGCCGTCGACGAACAGAACAACCCCGTCCGTGACGAAAACGGCAAACTCATCTTCCGCCCCGGCGGACACGGAGCCCTCATCGAAAACCTCAACGAGCAACGCGCCGACCTCATCTTCGTCAAAAACATCGACAACGTCGTCCCCGACTGGATGAAGCACACCACTATCGTCTACAAAAAGGTGCTCGCCGGCCTCCTCCTCTCACTCCAACAGCAGACCTTCGACTATCTCCAAACCCTCGACCGCGGTGCCTCCCCTGCCGAACTCAAAAAGATAGAACAGTTTGCCCAGAAGCAACTCTTCATCGAACTCGATGAAAACTACCGCAAGGCCAACCAACGCCAGCGGGCAAAACTGCTTCACAACCTCCTCAACCGCCCCATGCGCGTATGCGGAATGGTCAAAAACCAAGGCGAACCCGGCGGCGGCCCCTTCTTCACCCTCAACACACAAGGCGTCAAGAGCCTTCAGATTGTCGAGACCGCCCAAATCAACACCAAGGACCCCGCCCAAGAGTCTATCCTCGCTGGCGCAACCCACTTCAACCCCGTCGACCTAGTATGCGCTACCAAGAACTACCACGGCCGCTATTTCGACCTTCGGAAGTATGTCGACCCCGCCACCGGATTCATCAGCAAGAAGACCAAAGGAGCCACCACACTCAAATCACAGGAACTCCCCGGCCTTTGGAACGGTGCCATGGCTAATTGGACCACCATCTTCGTCGAAGTGCCCCTGGCCACCTTCAACCCCGTCAAGACTGTCAACGACCTTCTCCGCAAGGAACACCTCGAAGGCTGACAACCTACACATCATTGATTATCATTACATAAAGGCAGGGGTTAACCTCTGCCTTTTCTTTCTCTTTTCCCCTTCCCTAACCCTATTCCTTTTCTCAACTCATAGTTCGTTGTTCTTACCTAAAAGGTCCTAATGCCTCTCCATCTTTCATTACTCATTACCCATCCAGCCTTTCTTCGCTACTATAATCGAACACAGATAGAATAAGAATCGATTATGCTGCGGACATGACCCGTAGGCACTCCCTAATCATCAGCATCTGTGTTTTTCTGAAATCGCTTGACAGTTTTTTGCTGGTTAAACTGATTAGCTTGTCAAATATTCTGCCACCGTACTGAATCGCCTGCCAGAGGCGTTGACAATGGATAATGCAGCGTAGCAACCATCATATGCTTTCAGGTGGTGCGCCTATTTTCGGCTATTTTGGATCAGACCGTTAAAAATACATAAAATATAGTTAAAAATCGATTTGAAGTGATACTTTTTGGATTTGCATACGTTATATAGTATAAAGGGACTGAGAATTTGGATTCGCGTATCTCACAATATTTGCACGTATTTTGAAGATTGAGAATTGAGGATACACTATGATAAACCTACCGATAATCGAAGGCATTGAGATGCGACAGTGCCGCGAGGACGAGTTGACACAGGTGCTGGAGTTGGAGTCGACGGTGCTGGCACACTTGGACCGGCCCGACCAACTACGCCGCAATACCCCTGCCCTTTGGCGACGCTGCTTGCAACCACCCCATATATGCCTAGGGGCCTGGGATGGACCCACCTTGGTGGCTCTAGCTGTTCTTTATGTGTCCTACGATGGGGACCCCGAGGCATTAGCTCCTTTGCTGCAAAAGGTTGAAAGCAAGAATTACCATTCTGCCAACTACAAGATATGCCTTGTCCACCCCGACTGGCGAGGACATCATCTGCAAGTGCTGATGGGCAGGCAACTGCATGAGGAGGCACGTCGGATGGGGATCAACCTACTTTGCGCCACAGCCTCACCCCACAATACTGCCAGCGTAAAAAGCCTGGAAAGACTGGGGTATTGCCCTGACCACCAGATGGAGAAATATGGTTTTGAGCGAATAGTTTTCTACTGTTTGATATAATTTACGTATCTTTGCAGGGCGAAAGGGTACTTGATTACCTTTCTTATTATGCCGTAAGATATACAAGATGAATAGATTGACTGCAAAGATAGCAATCCTATTGGCTAGTGCAATTATCCTATTGCACGCCATGGTGCCGCACCACCACCATGATTGTGCGGACGAGGCAGGGATTGTGTTTGAGACAGAACTCAACTGCCATTGCAGCCATCAGCATCACTCACACGACTGCAACCACGACTGCGACGACCACCATTCCGACCATCCGTTTGACATCTGCCGCCTTGCCGACATGCTCTCCCACCTAGTGCTGAACACCAAGGAAGACGACAATTTGCTGGCCCTGGTGGTGAAGGCAGAAGTACACAACCTCTTTATGGCAGTGCTGCCCTCCTTGGACAGGGCTATCCAGGCCACCGAGAGTGAGTTATATATTCTAGCCCACCCCGACAAACCCTGGTCACTGCCCTTGCCGCCTCTAGCAGGCGGACATTCTTTGCGTGCCCCACCGATGTGCGCATAACCTCCATCGTGGCAATTTTGCTTTGCCACACCCTTTTTATTTTTTAATTGGCCACGAGGCCACAATCAATCAATTTATAGCAATATGAAGAAAATCATATCTATCATGGTTGCCGTCTGCTTGATAGGCACCATGATGTCATGTCACCCAAAACACGAACATGAAACAGAACATAACCATGCTGAAGCACACGAGCATGAGCACCACCATGACCACGACCATGAGCATCATCACGACCATGAGCATGAGCATCACCACGACCATGACCACGACCACGGTCACTCACATGGAGTCAATATAGTAGCCTTCTCAGATGCGCAGGGAGCGAAAGTGGGACTGAACCTAGAGAAGGTGTCACCCCGTCCTTTTGGTCAGGTTATCCGGACCTCGGCACAGGTACTACCCTCACAAGGGAGCGAGAGCGAAGCCACAGCAACCGCTTCGGGAGTAATTACTTACGCCAATCCTTCATTAGTGGAAGGAACAGCCGTGAAGGCTGGACAGATACTGTTCAAGATAGAGAGCAGCGGCATGGCCGACAACAACATGAACGTACGTTACCAAGAGGCGACAGCCAACTATAATGCTGCCAAGGTAGCCTACGAACGTAAACGTCAACTAGCTGAAAGCAAGATTGTCTCACAGTCGGACCTAGAGCAGGCTCGCGCTGCCTATGAGGCTGCCAAGGCAGTATATGACAACCTCAAGTCGAATTTCTCACCCAAGGGGGCTGTGGTACGGGCACCTATCAGCGGCTATGTACAGAGCATCCATGTAAGCAACGGAGGATATGTTTCGTCAGGTCAGTCGGTAGCGACGGTGACACAGAACCGCGACCTACAACTACGAGCCGAGGTACAGCCACGCTATTACAGTTATTTAAAGCATATACAGGGGGCCAACATCAGCCTACCTGGAGAGAACCGCACATACACTCTCGAAGAGTTGGGAGGCTCATTGGTGTCTTATGGCAAATCGACCCATGCCGACAGCCCACTGGTACCTGTGATATTCCGTATCAGAAACATCGGAAACCTATTGAGTGGGAGCTTTGTTACTGCCTACATCGTCACCCAGTCGGAGCGCGAGGCATTGACAGTGCCCAACGTGTCGATAGTGGAAGAGATGGGCAACTACTTCCTATTTGTCAAGGTGCATGATGGAGAGTACGAAAAAAGGCTGGTGACGATAGGTGCCACCGACGGTATCCGTACAGAAATAACTTCTGGCATCCAGGCAGGTGAAGTGGTGGTGACCTCGGGAGCCTCGATGGTGAGGTTGGCTCAGAATGGTGCCGCCCTCGACCCCCACGCAGGACATGTTCATTAACCCTTAAGACCTACCACTATGCAACATAGATATCATAATCATATTCCCATCACCTGTGTGATGAGCTTGTTCCTTCTTCTGGCGGCCAACGCCCAGGCCCAACCCCACTACAGCCAGGTGTTGCAATATGCCGAGAAGCACAACCCCACCCTGCAGGCAGCCACCAAGCGCGCCGAGGCAGAGAAGACCGCCGCACACTTAGGAGCACTGCTGCCCGACCCAGAGATAGGCGCCGCCTATTATTGGGGCGACCCGGCTGAGTTAGGCAAGCGGTGGGACTTGCATGTGACGCAATCGTTCGATATGCCCTCAGTGATGATAAGAAAGGCTCGGCTGCGCAACCTCGAGGAACAAGCCGCAGAACTCAACTACCAACTGGTGAGGACCAACCTGCTGCTTGAGATTCAGGAGATGTGTGCCGACTGGATCTATTACCACGGAGTGGCTGAGGTATACTCCCGCCGACGCGAATCGGCCTACCACATGGCCCAGCTATATCAGAAACGCTTTGAAACAGGCGACTGCTCTGTGCTGGAATACAACCGGGCACAGATGTATTTGGCCGACATGCAGAACATGGAATCGGAAGCACTGCTCAAGGAAGACCACGCCACCCATCACCTGAGATTACTAGCTGGTGGCAACGACTTCCCTGCCTTCAGTCCTGAATACGAACCGGTGAAAATAGAATCCAACTTTGAAGACTGGTACCAGGCACTGGAAATGCGCAACCCAACCCTAAGACTGCTAGACAACCAAGTAGAGGCCAGCAACCAACAAATGCAACTAAGTCGTGCCGAATGGCTTCCGACCATGGACTTGGGCTACAACTCAGAGAACCGCGTAGGAGAAACCTTCAGAGGCGTCACCGTAGGACTGAGCATTCCGCTATGGAGCCAGCAACGAGCCGTGCGGACCGCCCGTCTTAGAGCCGAGGCCTCACAGATGGAGTTGGAATCGCAACGCTCCCAGATACGTACCCACCTGAGCTGCACATTCCACCGTCATGCAACATTGATGCACAACGTAGAGAGCCTCAAGAAGGCCCTGCGTCAACACGACAGCCAGACATACCTCGAGCAGGCATTGGAAGCTGGCGAGATAAGCCTAGAACAATACCTGCAACAGACGGACTACTACTATAATATAGAGCTCCAGATATGGGAGACCTCTCATGAACTGGAACTGCTCCACCTCTTTTTGTATGCTGTGGAGCTTTAAGCCAAAGGCACGAATGTCAACAATCAAAGGACAACTATTATGTTTAACAAAATCATACGTTTCAGTCTAGAACACAAACTATTCATCCTAGTGGCGGGCATCCTGCTCATGATTGCAGGACTATGGTCGGCCAACCGCACCGACATAGACGTATTCCCCGACCTGACCGCACCCCAAGTGGTGGTCATGACTGATGCCCACGGCATGGCTCCCGAGGAGGTAGAACGGCTGGTAACTTTCCCCATCGAAACAGCCGTCAACGGTGCCACCAATGTGCGCCGTGTACGTTCCACCTCGCTTCAAGGATGCAGCTTTGTATTTGTAGAGTTTGACTGGGGCATGGACGTGTTCCGCGCCCGCCAGATAGTCAGCGAGAAGATGGCCACCTTGGCCGAGCAACTGCCCGAAGGCATCACTCCGGTGCTGGCACCGCAAAGCAGCGTGATGGGCGAAATACTGTTTGTCTCCCTCCAAGTAGACACAACCCAACACACCGCCTCCCCGACAAACCAACAAGAATTGCGAACACTGGCTGAATGGGTGGCCAAACCCGCCATATTAGGCACCGGCGGAGTGTCGCAGGTTACCATAATCGGAGGCGACTACAAACAATACCAAATACTTGCCGACCCGATCCGCATGCAGGCTTACGGGGTGACGATGGACGACCTAGAGGCTATCGGCAGCTCCCTCAGCAACAATTCTGTAGGTGGAGTTATCCGCGACTATGGCAACGAATATGCCCTACGCGGCATGGCTCGTACCTGCAACCTCGACGAACTGGGCAGCACCTTTGTCACCATGCACAATGATCACCCTGTGCGCTTAAGCGATGTTGCAGAAGTGCGCATTGGATCGGCCCCTAAACTGGGCTATGCCTCATGCAACGCCCAGCCAGCCGTCATCCTCTCCATATCCAAGCAGCCTAATATCAACACACTGCGAGTCACCGAGAACATTGAGACCAACCTAGCAAACATCGCCAAAACCCTACCGCCCGACGTGAAGATGAACACCAAGATTTTCCGTCAGGCCGACTTTATCGAGTCGTCCGTCGGCAATGTGGGCAAGGCCTTGCTCGAAGGGGCCGTCTTTGTCATCATCGTCCTCTTTCTCTTCCTTG
This sequence comes from uncultured Bacteroidales bacterium, assembly GCA_947303735.1. Lineage (GTDB taxonomy): Bacteria > Bacteroidota > Bacteroidia > Bacteroidales > P3 > Colimorpha. Next base: position 12,411 of record CAMYZD010000019.1, read on the forward strand.
GCAGTTTCCGCACCACACTCATCTCCATCATAGCCATCCCCTTGTCGCTATTGGGCACAGTGCTATGCCTCTATCTGCTAGGCTATGAAATCAACACCATGACCCTCGGCGGCATGTGCATCGCCATCGGTTCTTTGGTCGACGATGCCATCATTGACGTCGAAAACGTGTACAAACGCCTACGACAGAACCACCAACTACCACGAGAAGCACGACGACCTGCCCTCGAAGTGGTCTTTCAGGGGTCATCGGAGATACGCAGTTCCATCATCCATGCCACCTTTATCATCATGATAACCTTCGTGCCTCTCTTCTTTGTGAGCGGACTCGAAGGGCGCATGCTTAAACCCTTGGGAGTTGCCTACCTCATTGCCCTTGCCATGTCGCTGCTGGTTGCCATGACACTGACTCCCTTGCTGTGCAAACTCATCCTTTCCGACGAGTCATACCTAGACCGCCAGCAAAAGGACAGCCGGGTTGCCACCTGGCTTGCCAAAGTCTACCGGCACGCCCTACAGTGGGCTTTTCGCCATAAAAAGCCTGTGATAGGCACTACAGCATTACTCCTTGTCATAGCTGTGGGGCTCCTCTTCACCATGGGACGCGACTTCCTGCCCTCGTTCAACGAAGGGTCTCTCACTATCGCCGCCGTTGCCAAGCCCGGCATATCGCTCGATGAGAGCAACGCATTAGGCAATCTGTTGGAAAAGGAACTCCTTTCCATCCCAGAGGTCACCTCCACTTCGCGCCGCACAGGACGCGGCGAATTGGACGAACACTCGCAGGCAACCAACGGAGCCGAGATTGATGTCAACTTCAGCCTCTCCGACCGCAGCAAAGAGGAGTTCATGGCCGATGTACGTGCCCACTTGGCGGCCGTGCCTGGAGTAGTAACCAGCGTAGGACAGCCCCTAGGCCACCGCATCGACCACATGGTCAGCGGCACCCAGGCCACCATCGCCATCAAGGTGTTTGGCACTGACCTTAGCCAGCTCTACCTCATTGGCAACAGGATAAAGAGCGCCGTGTCAGACATTGAAGGGTTGGTCGACATCAACGTGGAGCAACAAACCGAGACCCCGCAGCTGCAAGTAAGAGCCAACCGCGACATGCTGGCCCAATACGGCATCACTACGGCTCAGTTCAACCGCTTTGTCGAGACAGCCTTCAACGGGCTGACCGTGGGCAGCATCTACGAGGGACAACGCAGTTTCGACCTCGTGCTGAAGCAGCAGACTTCCGCCACCGACGGCACGCCCACCATCAACGATGTCCGTGACGCCCTCATCGACACACACAATGGAGGGAAAGTGCCGCTGGGCACGGTGGCAGAAGTGGTTTCCGTTGGAGGCCCCAACACCATCTCGCGCGAGAACGTGCAGCGCAAACTGGTGGTCTCCGCCAACGTCAACGGCCGTGACGCAATCGGCGTGGTCGAAGACATCAAGTCTACACTTGACAAACAGATACAACTGCCTGAAGGCTACCGTATTGAATACGGTGGTCAGTTCGAGAGTGCCAAAGCCGCCACCCGTACACTTATTTTAGTATTCCTGATGGCATTGGTTATCATCTACCTTCTTCTCTACACCGAGTTCAAGAATCTCACCCTGTCGCTCATTGTGCTGCTCAACCTTCCGCTTGCCCTTATCGGTGGCGTACTGGCCATCAAGCTCGGTTCCAATATCCTGAGCATTCCCGCCATCATCGGATTTATCACCCTCTTTGGCATCGCCACCCGCAACGGCATCCTCCTTATTGCCAAATACCAGAACCTCCAAACTCGTTCCGACAACGACCGACTGCCACTCCGCGACCTCATCATGCAGGGCTCGGCCGACCGTTTCAACCCCATCATTATGACTGCCCTCACCACAGCCCTCTCGCTGGTACCCATGGTGCTCGCCGCCGACCATCCCGGCAACGAAATCCAAGCCCCGATGGCTGTCGTGGTTCTCGGCGGACTCATCACTTCTACCCTACTCAACATCTTTGTAATTCCCATTGTATATGAGTGGTATGCCAAGCGCCGTGCCACCAAGCAAAACAATTAGAACAGATGAAACAGACTACCCTTTGCTACTTGGAACGCGACAATCAGTACTTGATGCTCCACCGCGTGAAGAAAGCCAACGATGCCAGCCACGACAAGTGGATTGGCGTAGGTGGCAAATGTGAGGCCGACGAAAGTCCCGACGAATGTATGATTCGTGAAGTTCGGGAGGAAACCGGACTCACAGTGCTCGACTGGCGCTACCGCGGCATCGTCACCTTTATCAGCGACATCTGGCCTTGTGAATACATGCATCTCTTCACCGCTTCGCAATGGAGCGGTGAGGAGACTGCTTGCGACGAAGGCGACCTCGCTTGGATTGACAAGCAACGCCTCTTTGACCTCACCCTATGGGAAGGCGACAAGATATTCCTACGTCTGCTAGCCGACCCCGACCAGCCCTTCTTCTCGCTAAAACTAGAATATAAAGGGGACGACCTCGTGGCCGCCAAACTCGACGGCCGCCCGTTGGCACTTGCTACTATCGCTCACAAAGAGTGACGTGCACCGTGTCGCCAAAGCTCTTGCCTATCTTCTGACGTATATCCTTGCGCACGCCTATTATGTGGCACGGTGTGCCCATGCGCACTACCTGCCCATCATAAGGTTCGCCATCAAACGTGGCATGCACCGCCACGCGACCCTTACCAAACAATGCCTTTATGTCAAATGGGACTTCCACATATCCGGCATCCATCGTGCCGTTTTGAATGATGACGGCATCAAACTCCAGCAGTTCCATACTTAGAATCTTCCGTGAGCGCCGCCACCGCCGAAACTGCCACCGCCAAAGCCGCCAAAGCCGCCCGACGAGCCACCGCTAAAACCGCCGAATCCGCCACTGCGGGGTACTCCGCCCCAGTAGACCCAGCCACCACCGTTGTTGCGATGGTGAGATGAGTTGTCGCCGTCTGTGAAATTATCGTGATCATGCGGATGCTTCTTATTATACCGGTCGCCCAAGACAAAACAGACAACCGCCAGTAATAACATCACACCCACCACCACAAACAACGCACGACGGTCTTCGCGTCTATACTGCTCATAGCTGTATTCCCCACGGCACACAGGCTCGATCACCTCCAAGGCGTTACAGATAGCTTGGTAGTAATCGCCCTCCGACAGTGGGGAAATCATCTCGTCGTCGATGATATGCTTGCAGAAGGCATCAGGCAGTGCACCCTCGAGGCCATAGCCTGGCAACAGGGCCACATCACCGTAATCGTCCGACAGCTCGCGGTCACGCGACTTAATCAATATAACCAGACCATTCTTTAAATCCTTCTGTCCCACACCCCACTGAGTACCAATTCGGGTACCCAACTCCATAATCTCACAATCGTGGAGAGATGGAAGTATTATCACCAATATTTGGTTTGAAGTACTATCGTCGAAAGCCACAAGCCTCTCTTCCAAGGCTATGCGCTCCTGCGACGACAGCACACCCGAATAGTCATTCACCAACCGATTGGTCGGTTCGGGACACCACAACTCTTGCGCCGACAGCCATAAAGGCAGCAGGAACAGCCAAATAAATACAATCTTCTTCATTAGAAGTCGAACTTGACCTCGACAGGCTCGTCACTACCTTCAGGAGCAGTGAAGTAACCCTTCTTTTCAAAGCCGCAGATGCTGGCAACAATACTGTTGGGGAAAACGCGCAGCTGTTTGTTATATGCATTGACAGCCTCGTTGAAGCGTCCACGCTCGGTAGTGATACGGTTCTCTGTGCCTTCCAGCTGCACCTGCAAGTCTTGGAACCCCTTGGTGGCTGTCAACTCAGGATAGCGCTCCACAATCACATTCATCGAACGGGTCAAAGCACTCGACAAAGCATCCTGTGCTTTCTGGAACTTGGCCACATTGGCCTCACTCAAATCGTTTGCATCCACCTGAACAGAAGTTGCCTTGGCACGCGCCTCGACCACTTCGGTCAGAGTACCCTTCTCATAGTTTGCTGCTCCCTGAACCGTTGCCACCAACTGGGGAATGAGGTCAGCACGACGCTTATAGACATTTTCCACTTGAGCCCATGCCTGTGACACGTTCTCCTCACCATTGATAAGCTTGTTGTTGATGCCGATACCCCAAAGCAGGGCAACCGCCACGATACCGATAATTACAATCCAAACGATGCTTTTCTTTTTCATAACAGTTATAATATTACCAAGTTATTAAAATAATAAGGGCATAACCAGCCCTACATTTAAATTGCAAAGATACCTATTTTTTATCAAATAGAACCAATTTATTTTAAAAAACTAAAGTTTGACAAGCTTTTTTTTGCGCTAGACCTATATGGCATACGGTTTTGGCGAGGCAGTGGCTCTATGTTTGCGGATAACTACAGCCTGAAAGGCTAGAAGGCGAATAGCCTAGGGCATCGCCCTGGGTAATAGAGGACCTGCTATCAACGCCCTGAAAGGGCAAAAGAATCGTGCTTTTGCCCTTTCAGGGCGTTGGACGATATACCATATACCCAAGGCGTTGCCTTGGGCTACAGAGATTTTGGCCTTTCAGGCCGTTTTGACGAGTAATCTATCATAATGGTATATGTACCCGAATTTACTTGTCAAACTTTAGTAAAAAAGATTTTCAGCCAAACCCAAAACCATACCTCTACCGCCTCAACCACCATCACTAAAAACAACGGATTTCGTCAGGGCAGATAGGAGTATAACATGTGTTTCCCCCTGCCAACAAGAGGGTAGACAATGACCCAAAAAAGAAAAAAATGAACAAAAAGTTGTGTATATCAGAATTAATGTGTAATTTTGCAGAGCGTTTTTGGAAAGGAAAATTCAAATTACGCACAATGAATCAAGAAGTTAAACGAAAAAAATATTTGTGTCATGGGTATCAATGCTAACAAAAAAATCAAAAGACGCAAGGTCAGAATCAACGGCAACAAGAACTCCACCAACAATTGGGGCATCACCGCTGCTGGCTGGAATGCCGTCCACAAAGCCGTCATCAACGCTGAATAAGCATAGCTGACGCCCCAGCACTGCGAGGCCCACCCCCAAGAACCGCAGCCGTTGGGTTAAAACTGAATTCATAATGGATGTTTTTAAAGGGTTAAACCGAGAGGGTGTCCGAATGGACACCCTTTCATTTTCCACTAATCCACACCCCCTCTCTACCCTGCCCCATAGTGCCACATTTATTATTCGCTCTTATGCTGTATCTGACTGATTTTTTACAGCCTCGGAGGCTGAATCTCAATAACCCCATACAAGAAACCGATAGGTTTCGCAGTGTGGGGCATCGAAACACCCTCCATTCCAGCGTCTCGAAGAGACGCGACATGGATACTATTTGGCAAAAATCAGTCATACGTTGCATAAGAGCGAATAGTATTTGTACCCGAATTTACTTGTCAAACTTTAGATATTAACTCCCAAACGGTCATCCGGCCGACTTTTCATTCAAATGAACCCCAAATATACAACCGACGAACTTTCCTAACAAAAGTTAAATATCGGGTTTTTGACAAAAAATTCTTTGCGAATGGGAAAATAGTCGTATCTTTGCAGGCGAATTCGAAAGCATAAAGAACGTAAAAAATTACTATAAACGATTATGTATCTGACAAAAGAGAAAAAAGAGGAAATCTTTGCCGAGTATGGCAAAAACGCGAAAGACACTGGTTCGGTCGAGGCTCAGGTAGCTCTCTTCACTTATAGAATCCAGCATCTCACCGAGTTGATGAAGAAAAACAAAAAGGACCAGGTGAGCGAGCGTGCATTGGTTGGTTTGGTTGGCAAACGTCGTAGCCAGCTTGACTATTTGAAGGCCACCGACATCGAGCGCTATCGTGCTCTTATCAAGAAACTGAACTTGAGAAAATAAAAAAGTAATAGTTTTTCATAATTTATTTGGTTATGGTTGGCCGCCCTAGGTTCTCTGGGGCGGCTTTTTTGAAAAAGACACCCAGAAAGAAATCATTTGTGGCAGTGCATATGCTAATCATGCATGCCAGTGCGTGTTGCACGGTGCAACACGTAGCGGAAACAAAGAAATAATAAAGAAAGAAAATGAACATTATCACAAAACGATTCGATCTTGGCGATGGCCGCATGATTGAGATCGAAACAGGCAAACTTGCCAAGCAGGCCGACGGCTCAGCCGTTGTAAGAATGAACAACACGATGCTTCTCGCTACCGTATGCTCGAAGAAAGAAGTAGGAGAGAATGTCGATTTCATGCCCCTTACAGTTGATTACCAAGAGAAATATGCCGCAATGGGACGCTTCCCCGGCGGCTTTTTCAAGCGCGAAGCCCGTCCCTCGGAGCATGAAATTTTGATTGCCCGCTTGGTCGACCGTGCCCTGCGCCCCCTTTTCCCTGACAATTTCCATGCCGAAGTTCAGGTTCAGATAACCCTTATCTCTGGAGACAAGGATACTATGCCCGACCAGTTGGCTGCCTTGGCAGCCGCCTCGGCCTTGGCCGTGTCCGACATCCCGTTCAATGGGCCCGTCTCTGAAGTGCGTGTGTCCTACCTCGATGGACAATATGTCATCAACACCCCCCTGCCCGAAATTGAGCATGCCGACCTCGACCTCATCGTCGCTGCCACCGAGGACAATATTATGATGGTGGAAGGCGAGATGAAGGAAGTAAGCGAGGAAGTGATGCTGGGCGCCCTCAAGGCCGCACACGAGGCAATCAAGATACAGTGTCGCGCCATTGCCGAGCTGACCGTTGAGGCTGGCAAGACCGAGAAACGCGAATACTGCCATGAGGTGAACGACGAAGAGCTGCGCCAACGCCTGCACGATGCCGTCTACCAGAAATGCTACGACTTCTCGAAGCAGGGCATAGCCAACAAACACGAGCGCGAAGAGGGTTTCGAGGCCATCAAGCAGGAATTTATTGATGCCAACTACACTGAGGAAACCCTCACCGACGAAATCAAGTTTATGATCGACCGCTACTATCACGACACCGAGCGTGAAGCCATGCGCGACATGGTGCTCGCCGAGCGTACCCGTCTGGACGGTCGTCAGCTGGACGAGATTCGTCCTCTCTGGAGCGAGGTGGACTACCTGCCCTCCGCTCATGGCAGCGCCATTTTCACCCGTGGTGAGACCCAATCGTTGAGCACCGTTACCCTAGGTACCAAATTGGACGAACAAATTATCGATGGTGCCGTCATCGAGGGCACTCGCCGATTCTTGCTTCACTACAACTTCCCCGGCTTCGCCACTGGCGAAGTAAAGGGCAATCGCGGTCTGAGCCGTCGCGAGGTTGGCCATGGCCACTTGGCATGGCGCGCCCTCAAAGAGGTGCTGCCTTCAGAGGCTGACTGCCCCTACACCATCCGTGTGGTGTCCGACATTCTCGAGTCCAACGGATCGAGCTCAATGGCCACCGTTTGTGCCGGTTGCCTGGCACTGATGGATGCCGGTGTGAAGATCCGCAAGCCTGTTGCCGGTATTGCCATGGGCCTTATCAGCAAAGGCGACAAGTGGGCTGTGCTGAGCGATATCCTTGGTGACGAAGACCATCTTGGCGACATGGACTTTAAAGTCTGCGGTACCCGTGACGGTATCACCGCCTGCCAGATGGACATCAAGGTCGACGGACTGAGCTACGATGTGCTTGCCAAAGCACTTGAGCAGGCTCGCCAAGGCCGTCTACACATTCTCGACCACATCCAGAGCACTATCGCCGAACCTCGCGAGGACTACAAGCCCTTCGTGCCCCGCATCGTCCAAATCCAGATTCCTAAGGACTTCATCGGTGCAGTCATCGGCAAGGGTGGCGAGGTCATCCAGAAAATCCAGAAAGAAACCGACACCATCATCAATATCGAAGAGGTGGGCGACCTCGGCATTGTGGACGTCGCCTCACAAGACAAAAACGGTATCGAAGCTGCTGTCAAATGGATCCGCGACATCTGCACCGTCCCCGAGGTGGGTCAGGTTTACGATGCCAAGGTGGTCAGCATCGTTGAGTTTGGTGCCTTCCTCGAGTTCCTGCCGGGCAAAGAGGGCTTGATGCACATCAGCGAATACGACTGGGGTCGCACCGAGACGCTTGAGGGTTTGATTGAAGAGGGTGACGAATTCCAGGTGAAGGTCATCAACATCGACGAGAAGACCGGCAAGATTAAGCTCAGCCGCAAGGCCCTTCTCCCCAAGCCCGAAGGTTATGAGGAGGAGAAGCCCGCCCGTGGTGGCCGTGGTGGCGACCGTGGCCCACGCCGCGATGGCGACAGAGGTCCGCGCCGTGAAGGCGGCGACCGTGGCCCGCGCCGTGATGGCGACAGAGGCCCTCGTCGTCGTAGCGACGGAGAACGCCGCAGATAATTGCAAGGCAATAATCACATAACAGATTGGGGTGTCCAATTGGATACCCCTGTCTGTTTACCGCATGGCTTCGTTATATGATGGATAGTTGTTCTTGAAACCCGTATGCGTCAATGCTGGACGGGGGGGGACACAGTGCATGAAAAAAAAAGTTACAGGGGCTGTAACAAAACGACTCCTTTTTGCTACATATAAGGAAAGAACAGCAGTTGTTTTTGTTTTGAGAATTGAAACGTAAGACAAGCAATATAAATACAATAATCGCGTTACTAACATTTATATCAGAACTAAAATATGAAAAGAACTATTCTCGCAGTCATGATGTGCTGCATGGCGGGACTAGGCCTGCGGGCACAGACGTGCGACACCATTGGCAGTTTCCCCTGGGAGGCCGACTTCTCCGGCGGCCTAGGATGCTGGCAGCAGAGTGGAAATGGCTACTGGACAGCTGCCAACTCACAGGCTATCTACGGACAGTTGAACAGCGGTGTCACATCCACGGGGTACATTACCATCACTACGCCTGTCTTGCAGTTTGGCAATTCCACTACAGGGCTGCGCCTTTGGTGGAAGGACCAGCGCAACTACATGTACCCGAACTTGAGGGTAATGGTGTTGAAAGAAAACGGCACGCGCGACACCCTCTATAATGCCGACATGGGCAATAGTGGGCAAGGCTATGTGCAGCACAGTGTAAGCCTCGCCGCCTACACCAACCAGACAGTTCGCATTGCTTTCGAGGTGAGGCTGTCTGCGGGAGGCTACAGCTATCGTGGCACCCTCTCGCAGATAGGCATCTATACACAATATGGGCCACTGGGGACGCTGTCGGTTCCCAAGGTGGCGGCTGTCGGCGATAGTGTGCGGGCGGTGCTCAATCTCACGCGCGGCCAAGCCCCGATAAGCTACAGTTGGCACAGCACCATGCTTGGCGGCCTTGCGGGCGGCGACACCCTGCAGCTGGTCTATCCCATGGCGGGATGGGACACCCTGACCGTTACAGCCAGCAACTCATACGACACGCTGATACGCACGGCGGCAGTGCGCGTGCACGACTGCCAAGCTGTGACCGTCTTCCCGTGGCGCGAGGACTTCGACGGACTCGACACGGCGACATACAATGCTTGCTGGGCAATCAGCGGTTGGCAACACCTGAGCAATGGCAGCTATATGTCGATTGTGGACGAGGAGGGGGTGACTACAAGATACACTCAGCTAATGACCCCCTCGAATTCGACCAATGGCAAGTATATGCTTTCTCCGGCCATAAGCATCCCCTATGCCGATTATGAACACCTGCGGCTGTGGGTGCAGTGTCGCAGAATGCCAGCCATACGCATCAGCCCCACGGCCAGTCTCGACACGGCCGACTATACCGACACACTGTGCACTGGCGCAAACACCACCGTCATGGAGTGGCATCTCTTCGACCTCTCGGCCTACGCGGGGCAGACCATCCGCGTGGGGCTCTTCAGGGATGGCTATCAGGCAAATATTAACTGTGTGCGCGTGGATTATGACTTGTTGCCGGTGCTGGATCCGATGGATGCTCCCGACCGAAGCCGCACCGACTCCACCATCACCTGCAGCACCCGGCTGCGACGCGGAGCAACGGACGGCCTGGTATATTACTGGCATTCCTCGCTTACAGGCTTAACATGGGCGGATAATGGATATGGCGGATATAGCGGTTCGAGTATGTTCAACGTGTTTTATTCTGTCGGTGGGGTCGATACCGTCACCGTAATAGCGGCCAATGCCTATGGAGCCGACACGGCAGTGCGGATTGTCGAAGTGGCCGACTGCAATCCGGCTCTCGTCCTGCCTTGGAGAGAAGATTTCTCGTATGGCATAGGCTGTTGGCATCTGACACAAAACGACACATACTTCCAGTGGATGAGCAACTACAGCGGTTCCGGCAACAACATTAATTGGTTGGCAAGTTCGCGGACCAGCGCTTCATCCACAGCAACCGACGCATGGCTTGTATCTAAAGCTGTTTCCATACCAACCGACACGGCATTGGCAGTGCGACTCTTCTGGAGAGTGGGGCTCACGGCGGCAAACAACTCAAGCGTCTATCGCGTGTTGGTGAGCACCGCCGCCGACCGTACCGACACCTGTGCATACGTCGAACTCTATTGCGACACCAACCTGCTGCCGGGCTGGAACAACATGTCGCAGCGCAGCGTCAGCCTCGCTGCATACGCCGGGCAGACAATATACATAGCCTTCCGCAACCAGCCCGTTGTGCGCCGTACCGCCTCGTTGCTTATCGATGACGTGGAAGTGCGTGCCACTGTTGCGCCCAGGGTGACGGTGGCTGCCGACAGGAATACCTATTACAACGGCGACACGGCCACCCTTGTAGCAACCATAGAAGAGGGCATCCTTTCTGGCCTCACATATACTTGGCATTCCACCTTATTGGACAGCACATTTGCTGCAGGCGACACATTGCGCCTATGCTATGGAATATGGGACGGCTGGGATACCGTTACTGTCGTGGCCGCCAACGCCTACGGCGCCGACACGGCCACCATCGTGGTGCGGGCAGCCTATTGCACCGCTGTCGGAATACCCTTCGACGAACCTTTCGAGAGCGACAGCACCCTCGCCTGTTGGCGCAAGTCGAGCTACTATACGGCTCCCGAAACGGGCGATTGGAGTATGAGATTAAGTTATGATAACAACCACTATGTGATAGCGGCCGACACCTACAACTCCTATATCAATGCCTGGCTTGTAAGTCCCGCCATTGACATCCCGGCAGGTGCCACCGGTGTGAATCTCAACGTGAAAGTGTATGGAGGACCGTCGACAACCAGCACCACCTATCTCACCATTTTGGCCTCCACCACAGGTGCCGCAGATACCACCTGCTTTGTTGACACCCTATTGCACAATGCCTACTCCTACGATCAAGGATGGGTGACCGAGACCCTTTCGCTCAATGCCTATGCCGGACAACAAATCCATCTGGCCTTTGTGTACACGGGCGTCTCCTACTATAGTTATGGCATCGAACTCGACAGTCTCAGCATATACTACCAATATCAACCGGAGGCGACTCTCTCAGGCGGCGATGTTATGGTGGGCGATACCACCCGCTACGTTGCCACCATCAACAACTGCGTCTCGACAGGCCTTACCTACACCTGGCACTCTTCCCTGTTGGATACCACGTGGGTTGATAGTTCTCTGGCTCGAATTTCGAATCTTGAACTTCATTATCCAACAGCGGGAATCGACACTGTCACCTTTGTGGCTGCCAATGCCTACGGCGCCGACACCGCCACTATTGTGATCGAGGTAATCGACTGCACCCCGGCGCTACCATACACCGAGAACTTCGAAAGAGTGACTGCCACCGCCTACAACGTTGCCGGTTTCCTGCCCCATTGCTGGACGGCGGCCTTCAACGGCAGAGACACCACCTACACACCGCATGTCGTCACCACCGGCGGCTACTCATGGATAAGCAACATTCCCGACCAAGCCCTTTTGATGTTAGTCGGCATCGAAGGGGGGTACCATGCCGAAGTGATACTGCCCCGTTTTGACGACAGTCTGCAGAACCTTTCGATTGCACTGGACTATCGTTACGAGAATGCCAGTTATGGCACATTAGAGGTAGGCTATTACGATGACACGGTGTTCACCGTCGTGGATACACTTACAGGTTATGCCTACAACTATCAGCGCGACGCAGTCAACTTTGCCTCAGCCACTGTGCCTGATGGCCAAATAGCATTGCGTTGGAGCGCTGGCGACTGGTGGGCCGTGATTATCGACAATATCACGGTATTTAACACCGGTTCGGATTTGTTGCTGCCACATGTAGTCCTTGATGCCCCGACCATTGTCAGTGCCTACGATACAGTCACCTATACAGCCATGCTACAAGACAGCAGTTTAGAGGGTGTTAGTATCACATGGCATTCCTCGTTGCTGGATTCGACATGGAACGCAGGTATCATGCCTGCGGCTGCAAGCTGGGAACTTGTGTACCCGGTTGTGGGTATTGATACTATCACTGTAACGGCAACCAATAGCCACGGCAGCAACAGCGACAGCCGTGTCGTGACGGTTGTGGGTTTGCCGCAGGTGGCTGTCACGGGCCCCACAGCAGTATCCACCTATGATACCAATTCCTTTACCGCCAACCTCGTGGCTGGGAGCACTGCCGGACTCAGCTACACATGGCATAGCACCCTGTCAGGCACCACTATAGTAACTACAGATAGTATAGCAACGATGGTTTACACTATCAGCGGCAGCGATACGCTCACCGTTGTTGCCACCAATCTCCTTGGCTCTGACACGGCCACCCTCGTGGTCAACGTGACATACGTGCCGCTGCCCGGCTCGCCGGTTGTCAGTCTGCAAGGCTATGCCTACGCCACTTTGTGCGACACCGCCTCGTTCGAAGTGACGCTCCTCGAAGGCGACACCACGGGTCTTACCTACACATGGCATTCGGCCAAGGCTGACCGGGGCGAAGCTACATTGCACCCAGAGGGCAGCCGTCTCAAGGTGGCCTACTCTGCCATCAATTTCGACACCATCACGGTGGTGGTATCCAACGTGCTGGGATGGCGCTCGGCGACTGTCACCACCCGTGTCATCCTCTGCGAGGTGCGCGACACGCTGCCCTTCGTGGCCACGCTCACCGAAGGGGGCAGCAATATCTATGCCCACTTCTTCGACTGGCAGGACGAGCGGATCTGCTATCCGCGTGGCAGCCGCTTCCGTTTCAACTGGGATGGATGGCATCCCGAGGGCATCGGCCACCACTCAGGCCGCAACTGCATGGTGAGCCACGGGGGCTGGCTCATCTCGCCTCCCGTCCATCTGCCCGACAGCAGCAGCGACACCCTTGCCTGGAATGCCACTTGCTACTACACCACTTACCATGTCCTTGTGTCGCCCACCGAATATGTGGTGAATCCTGACGGGTATATTGACCTGAGCTATTTTACCGACACACTATACAGCGAGACGGGCAACAGCATGTGGAACCGGCGCACCGTTGACCTCTCGGCATATGCGGGCAATACTATCCACTTTGCCTTTGTCTCTTCCGGCCTTGCCTCCGATGCTGCACACAGCAACGGCTTCTATGTAGCCATCGACACGGTGCGCATCTGGGAGGGAGTGAACCACGACACGCTTGTCGGTCCCTGCCCCGCCGTCACGGTGTTCCCCTGGGTGGACACCTGCGAGCACAACAATCCTCCCTGCTGGATCTATGCCAACGGCGACAATGAATGGGGTACCCACTGGTACTGCGGCGGCACCGACTCGGGCAACTATTTTATGCGTTCCCCCTTGCCCTACGGCTACGGCAACACCGCCGACAACTGGATTCTTACGCCCGCGCTGACTCTCCCGGTTGCAACAGACAGTTTCGCTACCAAACTCAGCTGGCGTACTTTTACCTACAGCAGCAATGCGCTCTATGAGGTGCGTGTGTCGCCCACGGGGGTTGCCGACACGGCTGCCTGTACCGACCTTATTTACACCGAGAGCGGACAGAGCGACTGGAGCGAGCGCTCCGTGTGGCTCGACCAGTATGCCGGACAGACCATCCGCATAGCCTTCCGCAATATCAGCACAGGCCGTCCCGGCGGCGGGTTTGACTACATGGCTCTCGACGACTTCCGAGTGGAAATTGTCGATACGATGCAACCGCCTACCCCCGACACGGTATGGCGTACCGTCATCCTCTTATGCGACAGTGCAATGGGCAGTGTCTCTGGCGCAGGAGTCTATGAGGACAGCAGCGCGGTGGCTATCAGTGCCACACCCTACGATGGATTCCAGTTTCTTGGCTGGAGCGACGGTGACACCAACGCATCGCGCACCCTGCTATTGGTGAGCGACACCGTGCTCACCGCCTACTTCGACAGCATCTCCACGCCGCCACTGCCTCCCGACACCGTATGGCACAGCGTAGCGGTGTCAGCCAGCCCTGTTGGCTCCTGCGAGACCTACGGCAGCGGCACCTATGTCGACAGCAGCATGGTTGAGATAGGCTACATGGTGATGGACACTGCCGCTGCAGGAGGTCATTGGCACTTCTTAGGCTGGAACGACGGCCCCACGGAAAATCCGCGAAACATACTCGTCACCTCCGACACTGCCATTGTCGCCCTTTTCGAGTGGGTGGCCGACAGCGTTGGTATTTGGGATGTCCAAAATTCAATATTCGAAATATATCCCAACCCAGCGCATAGCGATGTCACCGTGAGCGTTGGGTGTCCCGCCACGCTCACTATGCTTGACCTCATAGGCCGCACTGTCATTCCCCCGACCTTCATATCAACGTATCAACACATCAACATATCAACAGTTACCCCCGGTACCTACTTTGTCCGCGTGACCACCGCTGAAGGAACAGTTGTCAAGAAACTAGTTAAGGAATAAGAAAACAGTCATCGTCGAGTGAACAAAAAGTCCTGCCTGTGGCATTTCTCGCATAAGTGTCACTCGCCGTCACAACGACGGTGAGCGTAGCAGATAAAAAAATATTGTACTTTGCACAATAAAAATAAAAAAAGTGTGTTATTGTAGCTGCCTAACCTAATTAGAGGGCTGGCAGCGACA
>CAMYZD010000020.1 GCA_947303735.1 uncultured Bacteroidales bacterium
ATCACTGGTCACTGATTATCGAATTCATTTGTCTAATCACTAATCACTGGTCACTGATTATCGAATTCATTTGTCTAATCACTAATCACTGGTCACTAATCACTAATCACTAGTCACAGATTAACGAATTCATTTACTACCTTATCGACAGTTTGCGCAGGGTGGTGCCGCGTGGGGTGCGTATCTTCACCATATAGGTGCCGCTGGCGAGGTCTGCCACATTGAATAGGCTTGCGCCCCTCAGGCGCATCACCGACTGTCCCAGTGGCGAAAAAACCTCTATCTCTATCACCTGCCGTTCTATCACGCCCGTCGCGCCGTCCACCACCGTCACCACCTCCGTGGCGGGGTTGGGAATTAGCACCGGACCCGACGACTGCCGGGCCCCGCCCGCGATGCCTATGTGCGGCTGCGGGCAGGCCTCCACCGCGTCGCTCCACGGCCCGTTGTGCTCCGCGTCGCAGATGCCGCGCACGCGCAGCTGGCTGCAGGTGTCCAGCAGCAGGGTCAGCGTCGTGTCCGTCGTCTCCACCAGCAGGGCGTGTTCCCATGCCGTGCTGTCGGTGGCGGCATCGGTGGGCAGATACGTCACCTGCCACGCCACGTGGTTCGCACCGCTGTGCCATGCCAGTGTCACGTCGTCCGCCACCACATGGGTCACCCGCACTTCCTCCACCGGCGGGCACTCCATGCCTATGTGCGGCTGCGGGCAGACCTCTACCGCGTCGCTCCACGGACCGCTGTGCTCCGCGTCGCAGATGCCGCGCACGCGCAGCTGGCTGCAGGTGTCCAGCAGCAGGGTCAGCGTCGTGTCCGTCGTCTCCACCAGCAGGGCGTGTTCCCATGCCGTGCTGTCGGTGGCGGCATCGGTGGGCAGATACGCCACCTGCCACGCCACATGGTTCGCACCGCCGCGCCACTCCAGCGTCACGTCGTCCTCCACCACATGCGTCACCTGCACTTCCTCAACTGGCGGGCACTCCTCCACCACGGGCCTCCTCCGGTCAAAATCGGGCAGGTAGTAGCACGACGCATAAACTGCGTTATCTGTGGCGTCATTCAGCCGAAAATACGAACAACTAGGTCCCGATCTCGGAATTGGCTGCCTGCCCATCAGCCATCCGTCCGGATGCAGATTCTCCAGCTGGAACGCCGCATGTGCGCAGTTGCTGTCCAGCAGCGTGGTCACCCCGCTGCTCTTGTTGTATCTCAGCAAATGGCGTTCACGCCTCCCATTCTGGTCCTCCCGCTCGCATCCTATCAGCAGGTCGTCGTCGGTCGTTATTACTTTGCCATTACCTGCTAGCGCCCTTTCGCATATCTGAATGGGGGGAATCGTCTCAAAGGGGTTGATATAGCGCACAGGCGCGCCCGTCTCTCGATCGTATACAAGCACGATACAAATCTTATAATTAATCGGCCTTTTGTTGTTTTCACTCGAAAACACACGCCAAACGACCGCACGAAGCTATGCTGACCAGTGAAAGTTGAGAGTTGAGAGTTGAAAGTTGGCTGCCGCCTTCATTTGTCTAATCACTAATCACTAATTATTGTGACCAGTGACCTGTGATACGAGTGCCATCGTGTCACTGGTCACTTAATTGCGTATCTCATCCATCAGATGGTCGTTCACCTCGAGGGGCGAATATCTGTCGGCATTTGAACAACGTTTCGCCATCGCCTTGCCACACACGCAGCCACCACTCTCCCCCGTATAAGGATCCATACTGCTACAATGACGCTTAAACTCCCCATGCTTCTTGAATAACATCTTAACCCCCAGTCCCAACATCATTATTGCGACCACAGCTAACGCCGACACTAAAGTAAACAGCAGTATTTTCATATGGTACATATATAAGAAAAGCCGCAAGGATGATTGCGGCTTTCTTTTGCTCCCCAAGCAGGACTTGAACCTGCGACCCCCTGATTAACAGTCAGGTGCTCTAACCAACTGAGCTATTGAGGAAGGCTTGTCAATGTTCTTTTGTTCAAAAGCGGTTGCAAAGATACGCACTTTTTTCCAATCAGCCAAATTTTTTTTCAATAATCTTCACTCTAAAACAAACAAAGTACTTAATTACACAATGTTACATACTTCAAATTTTCTACTATATCTCCTGCTGTAAGGCTGCTCTGCGACTGCTTTTTCACTGCCAAATCACCTGATTTGCCATGTATCCAGACAGCCAAAACAGCACACTTCTCTGCATCTAATTGATTGTCTTTATTTTGAGCTAAAATAGCAAGTATTATTCCAGTCAACACATCCCCGCTTCCAGCCGTAGCCATACCAGGGTTGCCCGTTGTATTGACATACATTTCTCCCTCTCTACCAGACACCTGAGTGCCATGCCCCTTATACACGATGACACATCCCATTTCTCGACTGAAATCCATCTGGGCAGCCTGCCTTTCCTGGGGGCTTTGATGCTCCCCAAATAGCCGCTGAAACTCCTTGGCATGGGGCGTAAGAATCGTGGGGGTACCATTCATGGCATGGAGCTTAAGCAACTCCCTACCATTTTCCATCAGCGAGAGCATATTGAGACCGTCGGCATCAATCACCATCGGCTTGCCGTCTGCTGCGCTTAACAGTGCCCGCAGCGCCTCCTGGCTGTCGGTTCCCAGCCCGGGCCCGACGGCCACAGCATCGTAACGCGACAGCTCCTCGCAGGTATACTGGTGTGTAAAATGGGTCTCATCGTCATCTATCGAGACCATCGCCTCTGGGACGGCCGTCTGCATGATGTCGACCCCACAAGCCGGCACATGCACTGTCAGCAGCCCTACCCCACTGCGCAGGCAAGCTCTTGCCCCCAACACCGCAGCACCCATTTTACCCCGACTGCCGGCCACCAATAATGCATGCCCGTAGGTGCCTTTGTGGCTCTGCGGATCACGGCCGACCAGGAAATTGGGAAACTCAGGTTTCTCTACAATAATCATTATATTAGTAAATAATGATTAGTGATTGGTGAATAGTGTTGACGCTTTCATTTGTCTAACCACTAATCACCAATCACTAATTTTGAATGACCTGTGACCTGTGAAACGAGCACATTCGTGTCACTGGTCACAGTTCACTGGTCACTATATATCTCCTATTAAAAGTGATATGTCAGGCCCATGCCGAAGGTCCAAGTGCGATTGTAGGTCGCAAAGGGAGACTTGGCGGTGCTGATCAGGCCATGATAATAGTTGCCTTCAAAATGGAGTTGGAAGGCGGGGCTGACACGCATGCTGAGGCCAATACCGCCTGTCAAACCGGCATCAAAACGGTTGTCGTAGCCCTCAACAAAGTGGTAGGCATCGCCCACGAAGGGACGGGGGTCGTCAACCACATACACATAGCCATGACGCCACTGAGTGAGCCAATAGGCTGCATAACCGCCCAGCATGAAGTGCACACGCACATCCTCGCTGCCAAACGACAGGTCAGCCAACAGCGGAAGCTGCAGATAGCAATCTCTATAGAAAGTGCGGTAGGTATCTTCCACATCAATGTAGCTCACCTGCAAATCGGTGATATAGTTCTTAGTCAACACGCCCAGACCCGAGCGAATGCCAAACCAACGGTTGAACTGATAGCCAGTGACGAGTTCGAAGTCCACGCCACGGTCGGCATACCAAGTACCTGAAGTGCGAGCGTAATCAACATCCATGCGGTTGTTCGTACCACCCAGGATAAAGCCCAAATACCAGCCCTTTGCCTCGTCGTTGAGGATATCATCCTTCGGAATCAAGTTGGTACGCACATCCTCGCGGTTGCCTGCACCTTTGTGGTGGTCACATTTGCCCTTGCAAGTGCCAGCCACCTGCTCATCGCGCAGGAACACACGGGTTGAAGGCTGCACACGCTCAACCAAATTGGCATTGAGAAATGCCTGATATCTGGCAGCATCAATCAACGCAGTAGCCATACGACCCGAGCGAGTCTGTATTACCACGCCATATTTGTTCAGTGTATCCTGTGGCAACAGATTGGTGTCGCCAAAGGTCACCAATGCCGATACATACTCTCTAGTACCTTGGTTCTGTGCCATCGCGCCGCACATCACGGCAAGGAGCAATACAATAGTGAAAATCTTCTTCATAGTATTAAATTTGTTATTTTTCAAAATGCAAAGATACGAACATTTTTTCAATTAGTAAGATTTTTTATTAATTCTGGTCTCACACACGACTGTTTTTGCCTGCAACAATCACCTGTTCCTCCACCCCAATATGCCTTGTCAGCAGTACCAATTCCAGAATTTTCGCCTAATTTTAGGAGTCAGTTCCTGAATGGTCGCACTTGTGTTCCACCCAAATCGGTCATTAGGTTTATGTGGTTCGTTTTTGGCTCAAGAATTGGCTCAAAAGGGTAAAGAGAAACGCTGCAGAATAGTATTCCAGCCTATTTTGCAGCGTTTCTTCAGCGGAAAGAGAGGAACCGTGTTCCGTCTTATCACATTACATTTGCAATTGTATGTATCAACTATTTCTTATTGCAAATAATTGAATCCTTGCAAAGTATATTATTTTACTTTGCAAGGGAACCCTGTGTATTGTCTAGCGTAGAATGGTCTTCTTATCGTCTCGGTGCATTTTTTTGATGCTAAAAATGCACCGAGCACTTTCATTCATTATCACAAATCAACAGCCTAATCACCCACGTTATTTGACATAGTTTCCTCTTGTCTTGTCAGAATCTCGATGCTCAATTAAACCCGCTTTCATTAGTATGGCTATATGTCTACTAATTGTAGCGACACTTTTCCCTAACGTATTAGGAATACTTTTACGTTGGAGGCCAGGATTTAAACGAATAATCGTGTATGTAGCCCTTACGCTATCATTTAGAGTGTCATTTAGTGTATCGAGCACCTCCGCGTCCTGCTGCTCCTTGCGGTTGCTTTCTTTTTCAGCCCTGCAACAATACACCCCATCTATAAAACAATACCTTTAACTTGTGAATATCAACACGGCTTTTTTGTTAAATCTTCATCCATAAACGTGATAAATATATTTTTTTTTGTATTTTTGTACCCAATAATGGTCCGTTCAATGTCTATCTTAAATTAAGATTTTCAATATAATATGCAATAATTATTTGTTTTTACAACCAATCATTTGGTTAAATATCAATAGCTATGAAACCTTACAACATCAACGACATTGCTGACTATGTCATAATGCAGCTTACCAGCGACGAGGAAATGCCTCTCATCAACCTCAAGCTGCAAAAACTCCTATACTACATACAGGCGTGGTCGCTCGGGATAGAAAGATGCACCATGTTCAACGGTAAGTTCCAAGCCTGGGTGCACGGACCTGTCAACAGAGAAATATACGAGCGTTTTCTCGACAAGTCGCTCTACGGGTTCATCACCCGCAACGACATCCGCAACGCCGATGTGGCCCTCTGCAACGCCGATGCCGACTTCACCAAATACATTCTCGACAACTACGCTGGATTCAGCGGAGCGCAACTCGAACGCATGACCCACGAAGAAACGCCTTGGCAGGAAGCCCGCCGAGGCTTTGCCCCAGAGGAACGATGCACAAGAGAAATTTCTGAACACACAATGTTAGTATACTATGCTCAACGGTGGAAAGAAATTAACCAGTAGCACGGAAAAAAAACAAGTCCCTTTGGTCACAGCAGTTCAGAAAGAAAAGAAAATTACCTTCTCCTTCGCCTATTTCAAGCAATATCCCTTCTTTCAACTCGCAGACCAAAACCCGAACTGGTTCGCATCGCTCTTCGACAGGCTCAAAGACCTCAGCGAAAAAAAAGCCGATATCATCAGTGACTACACCGCCCGCAAAACCTACCGCATCCACCCTGTCAACTGGGAACAACCCCACATCCCCATCCGACGGTGCGATCTCGACTCCGTTCCTCAACCCTACCGCGACAACGACACCGAATATCCCTTCTGGCAATTCACCCTCTCCAGAAGCCTCGGACGCGTCGCGGGTTTCTTCAACGAAGAATCCTCCGTCTTCTACATCGTCCTCCTCGACCCTAAACACAACCTGCAGCCAGCCAAAGACCACGGCTACAAAGTCGACGACACTTCCCCCCTGCCCACTCCCTACGAAATTATACTCAGCCTCGCCAAAAAATGCGACCATGCAAAATCATGTGCCCTTTTCTCTAACAAAATCACCTTCGACGACACCTTCCGCACCGTCTTCTTCGACACTACTGACTCCAGCATAATCGATACTCTCAAACAAAAAGGTATCTCTTTCCACGACGCTTTCCAGGAATTCATCTTGCAACTGATCGAAAATACAGAATAACCACCACCACCCCAAAAAACGCTCTCAGCAACCCCTCAACAAAATAAATCTTTTTTTACCCCCCCAAAAAACGCAACCCCATATTCACCCACGCTAACACGCTTTCATTCTTGGCCGTTTTTTAACCCTTTTTCACAAAAAAAATGCACCGATGCATTTATACCTTGTTTCAAGTATATCCTACTAGATAATGCAGCCCCCAAAACTTTATATTCAAAGTGCTTTCGATGGTGGATGCGGTTTGGTCGGGGAGCTATGAATAGACATCAATTTTGGACGTTGCTTCCACTTTGTCAACCGAACAAGCGAATTCTTATATGGTATTTTTTTCACTTGTCAAAAATCTACGCCTAAACACAGGAGTTTGCAGCTGAACTGAAAAAGGAACGCTGCAACGAGAGTGTTGCAGCGTTTTTTGAGGATGTTTCTCTGAGACTAAGAAACTTCAGCGGAAAGAGAGGGATTCGAACCCCCGGACCCTCGCAGGTCAACGGTTTTCAAGACCGCCGCATTCGACCGCTCTGCCATCTTTCCGATTGAATGCCATTTGATTATGTGGTAGCGAGCACCGCATATTCAAGGTGCAAAGATACATATATTTTTTTGATTGGCAAGAAAAAAAAAATGTTTTCTCGAATGGTTTTGTTGAATGCGAAGAGCCCAAAAGGAGGGAAAATTGTTAAAAGTTATTGAGGAAAAGGGAAGAAGTGGATTATTATTTGTATATTTGCAATCTGTATGTCGTGAGGCATCAACATGTGAAATTAACACATAATATTAATAATGAAAAGGTTTTGGATATGGCTGGTTAAGCTGTGGGGGTGGAAGTTTGAGATTCCCGACTTGAAGGAGCGTCCCGAACTGCGGCATTGTGTAGTGGCAGTGGCACCCCATACTAGCATTGCTGACTTCTTTGTGGGGGCAGCGGTATTGTTTGCCGCGGGGGTGAAACCGAGGATTTTTATCAAAAAGGAATTCTTCAATTTTGTGACCAATCCAATTCTGAAGGGTATGGGTGCTGTCCCAGTGGACCGAGGAAACAGGCACAACAACTTGGTACAGCGTGCCGTAGATGTACTGAAAGAGAGCAACGATGTGTGTGTGGTGATTACCCCTGAAGCCACGCGAAAGGAGGTAAAACGCTTCAAGCGGGGCTTTTATGAGATAGCCCAGCAGGCAGGTGTGCCAATAGTGTTGGGATATATGGACTTCAAAGAGAAACGGGCCGGCTATGGTCCAACGATATTTCCCACAGGCGACTATGATGCCGACGTAGCAAAAATGCTCGATTTTTTTGCCCCAATGCATGCTAAGAACCCTAAAGGGTGGCATTGGACTGGCAAGTCGCAGTGAAAAAAACAAGTTGGATCTTTGTGACTAACGAATTAACACATTTACGAATTAACACATTCAAATGATATGATAAGAAGAATCTTTGTTGAGAAGAAACCTGAGTATGCCATCGTGGCGAAGGAACTGAAGAACGAGATGGCTGATTACCTTGGCATAGTCGCTGAAGGAGTGCGTGCATTGGTACGCTATGATATAGAGAATATTTCAGATGAGACCTATGAACGGGCGAAGGTGACTGTTTTCTCCGAGCCTCCGGTGGACGATGTCTATGAGGAGGTGTTCCCCCATGAGGAGTCGGACTTCGTCTTCACGGTAGAGTATTTGCCTGGGCAGTTCGACCAGCGGGCCGACAGCGCAGAGCAGTGTGTCTGTTTGCTCAATCCTGCTGAGCATCCCATCATCCGTTCTGCCACTACCTATGTGGTGACTGGGGCCCTGACAGACGAGCAGCGTCAGGCACTGGTGAAGCACTGTGTCAACCCGGTGGACAGCCGAGTGGCTTCGGACGAGAAACCTGAGACCCTGGCGGAGCATTACGACGAGCCCGCCGATGTGGCTATATTGGACGGCTTCAAGGATATGGAAGAGGGCGCTTTGAGGGAACTCTATGGCTCATTGGGACTGGCAATGACCTTTGCTGACTTCTGCCACATACAGCGCTATTTCCATGACGAAGAGGTTCGCGACCCGAGCATGACCGAGATAAGAGTGTTGGATACCTACTGGAGTGACCACTGCCGCCATACAACTTTCGCCACCGAACTGACCGATGTGCAGTTTGACGAAGGCTATTACCGTCCTTTCTTGGAAGAGGCATTCAAACGCTATCTCGCCGACCACAAGGACCAGTATGTAGGACGTGACGACAAATATGTCTGTTTGATGGACATCGGTACTTTGGCAGCCAAGCGCATTCGCAAGATGGGGCTGTTGGACGACCAGGAGGTAAGCGATGAGATTAACGCTTGCAGCATAGTGGTGCCTGTGATGATGGATGGTAAGCGTGAGGAATGGTTGGTGAATTTCAAAAACGAGACCCACAACCACCCCACGGAAATTGAGCCCTTTGGTGGCGCGGCGACTTGCTTGGGTGGATGCATCCGCGACCCGTTGAGCGGACGCACATACGTCTATCAGGCGATGCGTGTGACGGGTGCTGCAGACCCCACCAAGCCATTGAACGAGACATTGCCGGGCAAACTGCCTCAGCGTAAGATCGTCACCACTGCCGCCCACGGCTATAGCAGCTACGGCAACCAGATAGGTTTGGCCACAGGGTTGGTGAACGAGATATATCACCCCGACTATGTGGCGAAACGTATGGAGATTGGTGCCGTGGTGGCTGCTGCCCCTCGCCGTCAGGTGAAGAGGTTGACCAGTGATCCAGGTGATGTGGTGATACTGCTGGGTGGACGTACAGGACGTGATGGCTGTGGCGGCGCGACAGGCGCGTCAAAGGCCCACAATACCGCCTCACTGACCACTTGTGGTGCCGAGGTGCAGAAGGGTAATGCCCCGACTGAAAGAAAGATTCAGCGCCTTTTCCGTAGAGAAGAAGTGTCGTCGCTTATCAAGAAATGCAACGACTTCGGTGCTGGTGGTGTCAGCGTAGCTATTGGCGAGTTGGCCGATGGCCTGCAAATCAATTTGGACAAGGTGCCTAAGAAATATGCCGGCCTCGACGGCACGGAACTCGCCATCAGCGAGAGCCAGGAGCGTATGGCCGTAGTGGTCGACCCCAAGGATGTGGACCAAATGCTGAAATACGCTGATGAGGAGAATCTGGAAGCCGTGGTGGTTGCAACAGTCACTGCCGAGCCTCGGATGGTTATCACTTGGCGTGGCAAGGAGGTGGTGAACCTCAGTCGACGCTTTATCGACACCAATGGTGCCCACCAAGAGGCTGCTGTCAAGGTGAAGCTGCCAGAAAATAATCAAGGTAATCCAACTACTCCGACAGATGTAAAGGAGCGTTGGCTGCAGAACCTGTCGGACCTCAACGTCTGCTCGCAAAAAGGGCTGGTGGAGATGTTCGACAGCACTATCGGAGCGGGAAGTGTGGTGATGCCCTATGGCGGCAAGACCCAGACGACACCTACCCAAAGCATGATAGGGCAACTGC
Source organism: uncultured Bacteroidales bacterium (assembly GCA_947303735.1). Taxonomy (GTDB): domain Bacteria; phylum Bacteroidota; class Bacteroidia; order Bacteroidales; family P3; genus Colimorpha. Next base: position 9,770 of record CAMYZD010000020.1, read on the forward strand.
CCACCCTTACTGCCCAATGCAACACGGTGACCATTATGAGCTACGGCTTCGACCCCTACCTGAGTAGCTGGAGCCCATTCCATGGTGCAGTGTATGCCGTAGTAGATTCGGTGGCAAAGGTGGCTGCTGCCGGTGGCGATGTGACGAGAGTGCGCCTTACTTTCCAGGAATATTTTAAAAAGCTAGGTAACGACCCCTACCGCTGGGGACAGCCTTTCTCCGCCCTGCTGGGCGCCTACGATGCCCAGATGGGACTGAAATTGCCGGCTATCGGAGGTAAGGACTCGATGAGCGGAACATTCAACGACATCGACGTGCCGCCTACCCTGTGTAGCTTTGCCGTGGGCATCAGCGATATGAAGCATGTGGTGACTCCCGAATTAAAGAAGGCTGGTCACTATCTCTACCTGCTTGAAATTAAGCCCGACCAGATGAACATGCCCAACTATCGTATGCTGATGTCCATGTATAAGGCCCTGCACCAAGCTGTGGGCAGAGGGGCTGTGAAGTCGGCTTATGCTGTAGGCTATGGTGGCATCGCCGAGGCGGTGAGCAAGATGGCCTTCGGCAATCGGATGGGCGTGCGCTTCGATGAGAAAATCGGAGTCGACGAACTGTTTGAGAAGAAATATGGTGCCTTGGTGGTTGAGGTGGAGAATTGTGGAGAACTCCCCGCCGTGGCTCGTAGGATTGGTTGTGTCACCGACGACGGTGTCTTCGAGGTGGCAGGTGAGCGTATCGAGATGGCTGAGATGTTGAAGGCATGGACCAGTCGCTTGGAGGATATCTTCCCGACCAAGAGCGTGGCCTCCACCACACCACTAGAGCCTAAGCCCCTGTATAAGGCAAAGAAAGTATATGTGAACAAGCATAAGGTGGCCAAGCCTAAGGTGTTTATTCCAGTCTTCCCCGGCACCAACTGCGAATATGATTCTGCCCGTGCATTTATGCGTGCGGGTGCCGAAGTCGAAACCCTTGTGTTCCGTAATCAGAATGCCAACCAAATTCGTGAAAGCGTGGATGCTTTTGCCCAAGCCATTTCAAGTAGCCAGATGGTGATGATACCTGGCGGATTCTCGGCGGGCGACGAGCCGGAGGGTAGCGCCAAATTTATCACCAGCGTGTTCCGTAATGCCAAGATTGCGGACGAGGTGATGCGGTTGTTGCGCGAACGCGACGGCTTAATGCTGGGCATCTGCAACGGCTTCCAGGCGTTGGTCAAACTAGGGCTGGTGCCTTACGGAGAGATACGTCCTCAGAGCACCGATTCGCCTACCTTGACCTTTAACACCATCGGCCGACACCAGAGCATGATGGCCTACACCAAGGTGGTGAGCAACCTCTCGCCTTGGCTACAGAAGGCTGAGTTGGGCAAGAGCTATGTAGTGCCCATCTCGCATGGCGAGGGTCGTTTCGTAGCTCCAGAAGCATGGCTCGACCGCCTCTTTGAAAACGGACAGGTTGCCACCCAGTATGTAGACCTTGACGGCAAAGCCACAATGGACGAGCCCTACAATATGAACGGTTCGTATCGTGCCATCGAGGGAATCACCAGCCCTGACGGACGTGTGCTGGGCAAGATGGCCCACAGCGAGCGTCGCCGTGAAGGCACCTATCTCAACATCTATGGCGAACAAGACCAGGGTATTTTCGAGAGCGGTGTGGCATACTTCCTATAATCTGAGACAATCAATAACAATCATCCATTATGAAAAAGAAGATACTATTAAGCGCGTTCCTCTTTGCCTCCTGTGCTTTGATAGCAAGCCCCGTTGGTAAAGAGCGTGCCTCCCGTGTGGCCTCCAACGCGGTCTCGCTAATCTGTGCTGAGCAGCAGGGTATCCCCCTGACCGAGACGGTTGCATTGACCGATGTTACTGCCCAGTTGGATATTGACCTCCTGCATGTCTTCAATTACCATGTTGACGACATTGAAGGATTCATCGTGATAAGTGGCGACGATATCGCTTCGCCGGTGTTGGCATTCTCGTTCGAGGGTGGAGTAGGCTCAGCTGATGTTAATCCTGCCTTTAGGGACCAACTACTGGCCTATTCTATGCAACTGCAGAAGGGCGTTGATGCCAAAAGTCCGGTTCCGGCCTATGTCAGCCATAAATGGCAACAGTTGGAGAGTGGCGAAGCCCTTCGGTATGCCACTAAAGGTGAGTACCTCAATGACAATATCAACCAGTTGCTGGGCTCGATGATATGGGGACAGGGAGATCCATACAACAAAATGTGTCCGGGGGGGTCTGTTACAGGCTGCGTAGCAACTGCTTTTGGCATGATAATGAACTATTGGGACTACCCCGAGCATGGGTTTGGTATGCATGCCTACAACGGAGCTGACAATCCTGCCGCCTATCCAGGTTGGACCTATGGCGTGCAGTATGCCGATTTTGAGCACACCTACTATGACTGGGAACACATGGACAACTCCGCCTATATCAATAGCCCGGTTGAGGTGAAAAATGCCATATCCACACTGCTGTACCATATCGGCGTGTCACTGGAGATGCGCTATTCTCCTTCTGCAAGCGGATGCTGGTCGCTGCCCGAATATGGTATGTTCGACACGAGTCTACACCTCTACGAGCGTGCTCATCTCATCAGTGCCGACTACCGTATACCCCGCCATTTCGGATATAAATATAGTTACTCAGGCATGCGTGATTCTATTGGGAACGACAGCCTTTGGTTGGTTATGCTTTATAACAGCCTTGCCGAGGGCAAACCCATCTACTATGCCGGATGGGCCTCCGAAAACAACGAAGCAGGTCACAGCGGCACCTCTGGTCATGGATATATCATCGATGGCTACTTTTCCGACCCCATAGATACCAACTTCTTCCATATCAATTGGGGCTGGAATGGCACTGCCAACGGCTTCTTCAAGATAGATGCCATGCGCCCCCAAGGTAACGACTTCACCAAGTGGCACGGCGCCATCATCGGCATAGAGCCCGACACCTCATACCATGGCTACGACTATATCGGTATCCGTCAGTTAGAGCTCGACGAGGCTATGGTTTACGGCGGTAATGGCCATGTCGCCATCCATAACGCCCTAGGCCGTCACATCGCTATATTTGATGTAATGGGTCGTCAGGTGGTTGGATGCACAACGCATGAATCAGAATGGAGACTGGCCCTTCGCCCAGGCTTCTACGCTGTTAAGGTGGGTAGCGCCCCAGCTAAAAAAATATTAGTTTACTAACCTAAAACCCTATACAAGCAATGAATCCCGTATTAAACAACCTCCAGCCCGCTGCCGTATGGCACTACTTCGGCGAGCTGATGAATATACCCCGTCCCTCAAAGCATGAGGCGCAAGCATCTGCCTACCTGCAGGCTTTTGGCAAGCAGCACGGCTACGAAACCTTGGTCGACGAGGTGGGCAATGTGCTCATCCGCAAGCCTGCCTATAAAGGCTATGAAAATGCTCCAGGTGTGTGCCTGCAGGCTCACATGGACATGGTGTGCGAGAAGAATGGCGACAAGCAGTTCGATTTTCTCACTCAGCCTATTGAGGCCTATGTTGAAGATGGCTGGCTTATCGGCAACGGCACCACCTTAGGTGCCGACGACGGCATTGGTGTGGCAGCCGCCTTGGCTATCCTTGACGACACCACTATCGAGCATGGCCCTCTAGAGTGCCTGTTTACGGTGGATGAAGAGACCGGCCTCACGGGTGCCGCCAACCTTCATACCGATTGGCTGAAGAGCTGTATACTCCTCAACTTCGATGATGAGGACGAAGGCGAATATTGCATTGGTTGCGCGGGAGGTATCGACACCACCGTCGCTATTGATTACACCACCCGCCCAGTCCCCGAGGGTGAGGCCTCTTTCCGTATCAAAGTTTCTGGACTGCAAGGCGGGCACAGCGGCGACGATATCAATCGAGGCCGTGGTTGCGCCATTAAGATACTCAATCGCATTCTGTGGAACGCTACCGAGCAATGCAAGATTGGTCTTGCCCGCATTGATGGCGGCAACCTCCGTAATGCCATAGCCCGTGAGGCTTGGGCTGAGGTCGTGGTGCTTGTCGACAAAGCCGAAGAACTGAAGGAAATGGTGGCCGACTTTGCCCGCCATATCCAATTTGAGTTTCGCACTACTGAGCCCAATCTCCAGATTGAGATTCTACCTATCGACCAGCCCGCATGCCTCATCGACCGCCAGACCCAATACAATCTGCTCAACTCGCTCTTTGCCTGTGCTCACGGTGTGTTGGCCATGAGTCGCGAGATAGAAAACTTCGTCGAGACCTCTACCAACCTCGCTTCGGTCAAGATGGACGACCACCAGATTCACATTGCCACCAGCCAGCGTAGTTCGGTCGAGAGTGCCAAGTTCGCTGCCGCTCAGAAGATCGAGGCCACTTTCCGCATGATAGGGGCACATGTCAGCCATGGCGATGGCTATCCTGGCTGGACCCCAAACCCCGACAGCCGAGTGCTCCGTGTAGGTGTTGATACTTATCGTCGCCTCTATGGTCGCGAACCTATCGTGCGTGCCATCCATGCAGGCCTTGAGTGTGGGCTGATTGGCGAAAAATACCCCAAGATGGATATGATAAGCTACGGTCCCACGCTGCGTGGTGTGCATGCCCCGGGCGAGAAGATTGAGATAAAGACCGTAGAGATGTTCTGGAACCTCACGCTCGAAATTCTCAAGAACCTCAAGTAAACAATAACCTGTGGCCTGTGAAACGACTGCGCTCGTCTCACAGGTCACAAACTTTCAATACTCAACTCTTAATTCTCAATTCACAATGATTGGAATTATAGGAAGTGGCTCATGGGCAACCGCCGTGTCGAAAATCCTGCTTGAGCAGCAGGGGGAACGATTATGCTGGTATGTTCGCGAGCCCGAGATAAGAAGGAGCCTGGCTCGAACGGGACGTAACCAACGCTACCTGCGTGAGGTAACCTTCGACCCTTCGCGCTTAGTCTTGTGTGGCGAGATAAACGATGTGCTGTCTCAGTGCGACCTCGTCTACCTTCTTGTGCCCACCGCCTTTCTTCATCAGACCCTTCAGACGGCTGATGTCTCAAGTCTCCGCAAGTGTCGCTTTGTATCGGGTATCAAAGGTTTCATTCCTGAGACCAATGAGATTGTCACCGACTATCTGCAGCACGTCTACCAAATACCCGCCGACCAGCTTGCCATCATCAGCGGCCCCACCCATGCCGAGGAGGTGGCGCGCGAACGGCTCACCTTCGTCACGGCTGCCTCTGGCAACGAGAAGTTGGCCGAACAGGTCCGCCAACAAATGCACTGCCGATATATCAATGCCAGCCGCTCAATCGACATGAGAGGCATTCAGTATGCCACCGCTCTAAAGAATATTTATGCTGTGGCTGCCGGCATCGTGGCGGGTATGGGTTATGGCGACAACCTGATTGCCGTGATGGTCTCCAACGCTATTGTTGAGATGCGCCAATTCCTAAGCATCTTACGCCCCGACAACGATTTTGAGTTTGTCACCCCCCAACAGATTTTGCCCTATGTAGGCGACCTGTTGGTCACTTGTTACTCTCAGTTCAGCCGCAACCGCACCTTTGGCACCATGATTGGCAGAGGCTACAGCGTGAAGAGTGCCCAACTCGAAATGAGCATGATAGCCGAAGGCTACTATGCAGTTCGCAGCTTAGAGAAGATTCGTACACTCCTCAATATCGAGATGCCGGTCGCCCAAGCGGTCTACATGGTTCTCTACGAGGATGCCCGCCCCGATGTGCTCATCCGTGCGTGGAAAATATATAAAGGGTAGAATGATAGCGGCCGGTGAATAGTGAATAGTGAATAGTAATTAGTGAATAGTAATTAGTGAATAGTGATTAGTGAATAGTGATTAGACAAATGAAGGCGGCAGCCATCCCCGTCCCCTCTTGAGAGGGGTGGCCGTAAGGCCAGGGTATGTTCTTAGAGGGGTGCCACGAAGTGGCGGGGTATGTTCTTTCAATTTTCAATTTAAAAAGCACCAAGGACTAACACATTAACGCATTCACACATTAACACATTCTTTTCAATTTTCAATTTTCAATTCCATGTCTCCTATAGTCAGTATTATCATGGGCAGCACCTCCGACCTGCCGGTTATGGAGAAAGCCTGCCAGTTCTTTGAAGAGATGGCAATACCCTTTGAGGTCAATGCCCTCTCGGCCCACCGCACCCCTGCCGAGGTGAGCCAGTTCGCCCGTGAAGCGCAGTCGCGCGGCATACGTGTCATCATTGCCGGTGCCGGCATGGCCGCTGCCCTGCCGGGCGTTATTGCCGCCGAGACCCCGCTGCCAGTCATCGGTGTTCCTATCAAGGGCAGCGTACTCGAAGGACTTGATGCCACCTTCGCCATCATGCAGATGCCTCCGGGCATTCCTGTCGCCACGGTGGCCATCAATGGTGCCCAGAATGCCGCCATCCTCGCCATGCAGATGCTCGCCCTCTCCGACGAGACACTCATGCAGAAGCTCGTGGCCTACAAGTCGGGGCTGAAACAGAAGATTGTCAAAGCCAATCAGGAGCTATCCCAGCTGCAATACAAGTATAAGGTCTAAGTGAACAGCGACCAGTGACACGATATTTAGTGAACTGTGATCTGTGACCAGTGACACGATATTTAGTGAACTGTGATCTGTGACCAGTGACACGATATTTAGTGAACTGTGACTCTTGACACGATTGTTAGTGAGCAGTGATCTGTGACGCGAACGTTTTCGTTAAACCGAATACAGACGAATTTGTTCGTATGCCGAGGCGAGGAAACGTTTCGAAGTAATGCGCTCGTATCACAGGTCACTGGTCACAGGTCACTCAAAACCCAGGTCACAGGTCACAGGTCACTAAAAAATGCGCTCGTATCACTGGTCACAGGTCACAAAAAAAATGCGCTCGTATCACAGGTCACAGGTCACTGGTCACAAAAAAAATGCACTCGTATCACAGGTCACTGGTCACTGGTCACAAAAAAAATGCGCTCGTATCACAGGTCACTGGTCACAGGTCACTAAAGTATCACAGGTCACTCAGGAATCAGAGGATACTCCAAGGCTCTATCTGGAGTATTTCTGCCATCTTGTTGATGGCGTAAACCGAGAAATAAAGCGCCCCTACTGTGTGCGCGTCTATGGCTCCTGTGGTGCCGTAGTCGTTGAGATATAAATCCACCTCCACCCCATGCTGTTGTAAGAAGTGGTATAGATTCTCCGTATTGATGGGAGGCACAGTGATGTCGCTAGTGTTGTGGAAGAGCATAACCTTTTCTCCAACTCGTGGACTCCAACCCTTGCATAGACTGTTGCGGTCCAGCGCCTCCACGATGCGCAGGCTGGTCTCTGATTCCAAGTTCATAATCGTGGGGGTAACATACTGCGACACAGTCAGGTCGCCTATCAGGCTGTCAATCTGTGGCCTGGTGTACCGCTTGCTGAGTATCCATTCGTCGAGGTGGCTGAGCAAAGGCTCAAGGAACATCTCCGAGCGAGGGATGTCAAGCTTGCAGTATTCATTGTAAGTAAGCAGTACGCTGACGACCGTGCTGGGCAGTCCGGCCATGTCCGATGCCACCATCTCGCTGTAGGTAGCAGGCATGTCGTAGGGACCTGCCCCTGCAAAAGTGTAAGTGACCGAGATGTCAGGGTATCTCTCTGTCAGAACTTTCAGCACGCTCATTGCCGTGTGGCCTCCCTGCGAGTAGCCGCATACAAAGAGGTTGTCGTCCCACTTATACCCCTTCCATTCCAGCAATTTCTTGGCTGCCAGCAGGGCGTCGATGCTCGCCTGTGCGTTAGCATCGGTCAGGCAGTAGGCCTGGTTCTTCTGTTCCGTCGTGCCGAATCCGTAATTGTCGGCCGACACCACAAACAGGCCGCTTTTGACCATCTTCTTCTCTATGGCGATGTTGCCGTAGGTCGGGCACTCATCGGCGCGGAATATGGTAACGTGGTTGTAGAGCATGAAGCCTCTGCCCTCTTTGCTCTGCACGATGTCGTCGCTGAGCACTATGGCTGCCGAGAGCATCGCAGGCTCTCCGTATGGGTCCACCGATTGGTATACAATATTATATGCCGTAATTCCTTCGCTGTCATAATGAACCGTGTCGGAGATATACATCCCCTCGGGGGGTACCTCGGGCGTTTCGGTAATAACCTCTCTTTGGCATGCTGTCAGGGCGCACAAGACGACTGCAAAAACCGCTACCGCTATGCGGAAGAAACGTGGATGGGTAAAAGTGTTTTTCATTGTCTGCTATTTTTTCTTAAAGTAGGTTCTATTTAATTCAATATGATTTTTTGTGACCTGTGACCAGTGATTAGTGATTAGATAAATGAATGGGGTAGCCATTCTCAATTCTCAATTTTCATTTTTCAATTCTCAATTCTCAATTCTCAATTTTCATTTTTCATTTTTCAATTCTCAATTCTCAATTCTCTAATAACGTGCAATAAGGCAAATTATTGTGTCTGGTTTGAAAAAACTGCTGCTATAGGGGCAATCCCCTTAGGCGAGATGGATACTTACTACCTACAACACTTTTCCTCCTTTTTTCCTTACAATTAAAAAAAAGTGTGTATCTTTGCAATCTCAATTATATTGCTAAAAGCACACTATGATAACCATTGGAATCACCGGAACGCTGGGTGCTGGCAAGGGCACCATCGTCGATTATCTTGTCCAGAATAGGGGCTTTGTACACTTCTCTGTCAGGGCCTTCCTTATCGAAGAAATCAAGCGGCGGGGCATGGAGGTAAATCGCGACAGCATGACCTTGGTCGGCAACGACCTCCGAGCCCAACACACCCCCTCGTGGATTGTAGAACAACTGTACGAGCAGGCACAAGCCTCTGGCTGCAACTGCATCATCGAGAGCGTCCGCACCACTGGCGAAGTCGATGCCCTGCGGGGCAAGCCCAACTTCTATCTCTTTGCCGTCGATGCCGACCCCAAGGTCCGCTACGAGAGGGCTGTGCTTCGTGGCTCTGAGACCGACCACGTCAGCTACGAAACCTTCCTCGCCAACGAACAGCGTGAGATGGACAACTCCGACCCCAACAAGCAGAACCTCCGTGGGTGCATTGAGCGGGCCGACTTCCGTTTCGACAACAACGGCTCCATCGAGCTGCTCCACCAGCAGGTAGAGCAAGTGTTGAGCCAGATAATGTATCGCCGTCCCAGCTGGGACGAATATTTCATGGAGCTTGCCAACACCGCCTCCAAGCGGGCCACCTGCGACCGTGGTCGCAGTGGCTGTGTCATAGTCAAAGACCGTCAACTGCTAGTAACCGGATACGTCGGCGCCCCCTCGGGCCTGCCCCATTGCGACGAGGTGGGACACCTCTTCCGTCGCACCCTTGAGGCCGATGGCCGCGTCACCACCCACTGCGTGCGCACCGTCCATGCCGAGCAGAACGCCATCTGCCAGGCCGCTCGCCGTGGCATCTCCCTCGATGGCGCCACCCTCTACTGCCGCATGACCCCCTGTCGCACCTGCGCCATGCTCATCATCAACTGTGGCATCAAGCGCGTGGTCTGTGAGCGCAAATACCATGCCGGCTCCGAAAGCGAGGAGCTCTTCCGCCAGGCGGGTGTTCAGCTCGAGTTCTTCTACGACGAGGTGCAGCAATACGCCAACCAATAACTCCCTCACTCCTCCCGGCTGACGTCCCTCTCCGCCACCCGTTGCCCTCAGCGGGTGGACATTACAGCACAAGGTGTCATACAGCCGCCCCCCCCCGTGTCGACCACTCGGCCACTCCACATACGTGCTTACGGCGATAAAAATCCCATAAAAAAAGTTAATTTCTCGCGTATTGTGTCACGTTTTTTTATTTTTTGCACCTTATATACAAACGACGCAACGCGATGATTGACGAGACTTATTTTTATGAATTCGTGGAACGGCACAAAGATATGCTGTGGCACGTTTGCTCAGACTATAGTCTGGGCCAGGCGTGGCAGATCGACGATGCCTTTCAGGAAGTGCTCTGCTCCATTTGGACCGGCCTGCCCTCCCTGCGCAAAAAAGAAAGCGAAAAAGCCTGGGCATACCGTGTGGCAACAAACACCATGCTCATGATCTCACGCAATCAGCAGAATCGTCCCACCGACCCCTTGCCTGACAATTTGGAACATCTGATTGCAACCGACGATGATGTGCTGACGAGTATCGACTACCATCACCTGCTCCAACTGATAAACCAGTTGGACGAACCCGACCGTCGCATAGTGCGTATGCATCTCGACGGCTTCAACTTCAAAGAGATCGGCCGCGACCTCGGCATCAGCCGCGATGCCGCTGCCCAACGATTCAACCGTGCTATTAAGAAAATAAGACAAAGTTTTCAATATGCCTAGAACAGAGGGCAAACCACATGGTGTTTGCTCCATGCCGAGGCGAAAGAACGACCCTTGTAAAAAAAATGAACAATATGAAGGAGAATTTTGAAACATTGATTGAACTTCGTGCCCACGCCATGGACAGGGCACGATGCCCCTACGAGGGACAGCAACTGCGCCAGCTCACCGATGCCGCCATAGCGCGAGCCGAAAGCAGGCATCGGGTGTCGGACCGTCGGCACTCATGGCTGCGCTATGCCTCTGTAGCCTGTGTGGCAACGTTGATGGGATGGTCCGCCTATTGCGTCACCCCTGCACACGAAGAATATACAATGCGTTCAACAACATCTGTTGCCAGCAGCCACGTGGCTGCTACCGTCACCAATATGATTGATCATGGAATGCTTGCATAACGATAGGAGGTTTTGGCTTGTCAGTATCGGCCTCTGCCTTATAGCGGTAGGTGTGGCTGTGGGGCTGAAAAGAATGCCACGTACTGTCCCCTACTGGCAGTGCAGCAAGATGTACAAGCGCTATAGCCAGATAGAGGGCATCCGTGCTACCTATATAAAAGACTTTAGGGTCAACGACACCCTCACCCTGCCCGTGACCCTGCTCGAGGCGACCACCGATTCGGGGTGGGCGAGGCTGCAAAAAGATTTTGGCGTGCCTGAAATACCTAAGGAATATGAAGACCTCTTTTATGCGGATAGCAATCAGGTGTCAGTCAAAAAATATGTAAATCCAGAAAATACCCTTGATACACAGTCGGACGACTTGGTGGCGACATCGCGTTATAAACGTGCAATATGTTATTTTGAGATACAGAATAAAGAACAAAGAGAAATAATGTTAAACAAATTGATTAAGGACAATATGAAAATCAACAACTATGAACAAGTCAATTAAAAAAGTAGCACTCTTGACAGTGCTGAGCTTGGCGGCAGTGAGCTGCCAAAAAGAAACGATGGTAAACCCTCAGACGGGTGTTGAGACATCAGGTACCGTGTACACGGTGCGTTATACTGTTAACGGAGTGACGCATACAGAAACACTTGTAGGCGAACAGGCGTGGTCCGCTTTTCTGCAGCGGATGCTGGCCTTGGCTGAGGAGGGATACAGGGTGACGGTGTCAAAAAATACAGACACAGCTCAATACTCGATGTCAAAAGAAGTTGTCACCTTTGAGACGAAGAGCAAGGAAGAAGCCGCTGCTTGGATTGTGCAAAAGGTCAATGAAGGATACGATGTGACGTTCAGTTTTAACGAGAATACTGGGGTGTACACATGTATCGCAGTCCGTTAGAAAAAGAATGCGCAGGCGACAATCGTGCCGCCTGCAAACTAAAAAAATGGAGAGCCATGAAACTGATTTCAAAAAGCCCCGCACGAGACAGTGCGCCGGAGTGCGGGGCTAAAAAAAATTGAGGGCGCAAGGCGGGAAGAAGTAATCTTGCTTTTCTTATCGAACACTTCTCCCGCCCGCATAGCCCGAGGCATAGAGAGGTCGAAGCCTGTCAATAATAACACAGCAAGACCGCCTTTATTATGCGGAGCAGGGGAAGAATGACTGCGGGATTGTGGACAATCGTTCCCGACCGTTAGAACAGTTAATATCAATAAATCAATTAAACAGTTTTAAAAACATGAAGCAATTAAGAAAAAGACTGAGGCAGTTGGTGGCGGTTGTCGTGCTACTGAGTGCGACGGAAGCCACCCATGCCCAGGTGGACAGTGCCGATAATATGTATAATGCCATCCGGGCGTGCCAAAGTATATGGACCAATTATAGCAACTTCAAAGAGACGTCCAGCATCGTCCGGAGCAATCACAATAACTACGTAGTACATACCCAGAACATGGATGAGCATTCAGGGCTAATGTCACACACATTTATTGTCAAAACGGCCGGCTCGTACACAGAGAAGGCCTTCACGACCTATTTCAACTCGGCGGACGGTACGGATTTTTTCGTCAGTTTGTCAGACATGCGACTGTTCAACGACACCTGCTATTTCTGTGGCATAAAGGTGTACACGTATGTAAATTGGGCAGGAGAGCATGAAACGCACGGCATAGTGGGCTATTTTGTGCCAAAACATATGCTGGCCGACACGGGTTCGCTGTTTTTTTATGAATTTGATGAGACTTCGAATCTGACACGTCTTGCAATCAGTATGGCCACGTCTTCAAAAGTGTTGATTAGCGCCATTGGAAACATGAGTACAACCAACACTGCGTGCATATTAGAGATGCTTTCCTCAGGTGGAGGGCCGCAATGGGAATATTGGCTGGACACATTGATAACGCCACAGGACGTGGTCTTCACGGACATAATGACGATGGGCGACAGCCTCAGGCTGCTGCTGCAGTATGAATGTGCCAACGACCACCCGTACGGCCAGAACGATTACGACAACGGGCACCAACTGTTCATGCTGGACAGGTTCGGCCATAACGGTTGCCGGGCCAGCTACAATCCGATGTGGGTGTACTATATGGCGCACTATAATATGGGTTTTGACGGAGACTGTTTCTTCCATTTCAACAAGGCTCCGATGCGGTTCAGCCACCTCAATGACCGGGACAACCAGTTCGGCGTGGCCTTCGGTGTGGAGGAGGCGGATGGAAACCATGGCGGGTTGCGGATGTTCCCTTTCCGGCATGAATGGAGCTACGACAGCTGCATATACTATCGGACGAGCAAGCGTGTGGAAATTAAGGAGGTCGGAAATCTGCATCGGACCTCCACGATGTTTCTTCTGTCAAAAGACAACGTCCATACCAGCGGAATGGTCACCTCGTTCGACCTGAGTAGTGGGACCCATGACGTCACACGTCTGACCACCGGCAACTACGTCATGAACTCCCTTACGCAGACGTTTGTCGGCAACCATATCGATATATCCGGCCGTAGCAGTTCTTTTGGACTGCACGTTCTGGACCAGGACATAGTGAACCTTTCGCTACCGTCCTGTTTCCTGAAGACCACACAGGAATACACGACGCTCCCAGGCCGCGATGCGGCCCTCCTTTATGCGAAGTGGGATTTTTGGATAAGAGATAAGTTTTTCTGGGGTAAGTCGGTAGTTTATAAGCCCGAGATAGTAAAAGATCCCGTTTGTGAAAGATGTAGCAAATAATACAAAATAGCCATGAAAAAGATAATATTGACAATTGTAATGATGGCAGCGGCCCTCACTGCCCTGCGTGCGCAGTATACGACGCGTATATCGACCGACACGATGCCGTGCGGCGTGCGCCAACCGAACTACTACTACAGCGCCTGGTACGACACCACCGAGTGGTATCTGTACGGGTCGGCCCTGGATTCAATCCATGTGTACAACGATGGGCGGGACACCTTCTACTACCATTGGTCCCCGTATCATGTTGGAGTTGCTGCTGTCAATAACTCACATGAGTCTCCTGCCGGTGTCGACCAGACCTTAGTGTACCAGCAGTACGCGCCGCAGCCGATCAGGATCAAGGGGATATGGGCGATGGTGTCGCAGTATGCGGGGCCCCAGCCGAATCTACCAGATGGCGGCAATAATTTTCCGATATTAGACAGCGCGCGGGTGCCGGAGGACTTTTATCTGTATGTGCGGAATGCGAGTGGGGACAGCGTACCGAATCGCATCCTGCTGGACCGTGTGGCGACGTTGCGCTGGGACACGGCGCAGCCCAAGATGATGTGCATCCAAAAGACCTTGGATCCCACCTTTGCCGGGGCGAATGCCTATTGCCATGTGTACGAGGCGCTGTTCGACACGGTATACACCATAGAGGGGGAGTACTTTCTTGGAGGGTCGCAGCGCAGCAACTCGCTAAATACGAATGGGGGCGCTCCTATAGGGCACAAACACTTTCCGACCCTATATGTGGCATTTGGACAAGGCACCATTCTCGACAGGATGCACGACCCCTACGCCATGAGTCTTTGGGCAGCTGGTCCTGACGGACCGTTTTGGGTTACGGATACTATTTTTTCAAAGTTTGGCCCGTTCGGGGTCATCACCGACGGTCAGCGGTACGTGGAGGTGTCGGCCAGCGACACCTCGCAGGGGATGGGGTTCTACACGGCGTTCTACCCCGACTCGACGTACCAGACGATAACCGCAGAGCCCAGCCGGGGCTACCGCTTCAGCCACTGGAACGACAGCGTGACGGACAACCCGCGCACCATCTTTGTGACAAGCGACACGTCGTTCACCGCCTATTTTGCCCCCCTGCCGGGATATCGGGTGGACGCGGGGAGCGCCGACGAGGAGCTTGGGCGGGTGACCGGAGGCGGCCCGTACTACGAGGGAGAGACGGCGAGGCTCGAGGCCAGGGCAAACAGGGGAGGGCGCTTTGTGTGCTGGAACGACAGCGTGACGGACAATCCGCGTACGGTAGTGGTGACAGGCGACACGGTGCTTACGGCCTACTTCTCGGCCCTGGGGCAGTACAGGGTGGAGGGAGCCAGCTCGGACGAGGGCCGCGGGTACGTGCTGGGCGGGGGGACCTACCTGGAGGACGACACGGCGGTGCTGGAGGCGGTACCCGCCGACGCGCGCTACCTGTTCGGGTGGTGGAACGAAGGGGTCAACGACAACCCCTACCAAGTGGTGGTGAGCAGCGACACGCTGTTGACGGCCTATTTCTTGCTGAACCCCGCCTATGAGGGGATAGAGCCTTCGGGCCGGGAGGGCGAGCCGTTCAGGCTGACGCCGAACCCGGCGAGGGGGCAGGCGGCGGTGGAGCTGCGCGAGGGAGCGGAGCGCGGGTCGGTGCTGCAGATGCACGACGCGGCAGGGCACGAGGTGCTGAATGAGCCGCTGGAGGCAGGGACGCAGCGCCGCGTGCTCGACCTGCGCATGCTGGCACAGGGCGCGTACTTCGTCACCGTCAAGACCCCCACCTACACCAGCACCCGCAAACTGGTGGTGGAATGAGACACTTATTAAATTGAAAAGTGAAAGTGTCCTGGCAGGGTAGGGGCTAAAATTGAGGGCGCAAGGCGGGAAGAAGTTATTTCGTTTTTCCCCTAAGAACACTTCTCCCGCCCGCATAGCCCAAGGCATAGAGAGGTCTGATGCCGTTTTACATAACGCGAAAAGGCCGACTCTATTGTGCGGAAAGGTGAAAAGGTCTGCGCCTATCTAACAGCAAACAGAATTCAGACAGATATTTCAAAAAATGTATTTATATAGAACTAAAAAACTCTAGCCATGAAAAGGTTTATACAATTATTAGTATCTCTTTCAGCACTTTGTATAGCACTGAGTCTTCAGGTCCAGGGTCAGATGCACTCAGCACGGCTAGCCATGCAATGGATACATATCCTTATTATTCACAGTCGTTCTCACTCGTTCCAATATTCGTAAATGAATCTTTTAATTCACCTGCCTTACTTATTCCATGTCGGATCTTTTAATTACTAGTAACCATGAAGAGAATATTATTGACTATTATTACAGCTGTTTTTTTGTCAGTAATGTCGCACGCCCAGCAGGACAAGGACACACTTAGTTACCCCGACTGGCGATACTATTATATTCCACTAGATACCGTGAGGGCGAATGTTCCTCCTTATGGCTATGGTTATCAAGTTGTTGTAGCTCCTGGCTATGTGGGCAACCTTCAATACAAAGTGATACAGCCACTCAGAATATATGGCATTGCAGTTACGCCGACAACTAGTACTAACGGACCTGTTTTTCTGCGAGCAATTGGCGGAGATACTCTCCGTTACGAACCCGACCCACCTGATGTGGACTCAAGCACCCTTGACCTATACGCCGTGCTGATACAGAAGGAGGACAGCCAGTTTGTACATGTGGATTCCGTGAAATGGCACCGTCGCAGCCCAGATAAGTATTTTCGATATACAACCACCTATACTGATACTGTTGCAATGGGTTTAATACAAGACACTGTAGTACCCGTATACGAGTTTTTTTTCGACACTCCACATTTTGTACACGACTCTTTCTATGTCGGATTTAGGTCGGACTATGTGAGGTCGCCCAACTTCGACCCGGCGATATCGGTATATGACCATTATCCGCAGCAGTGGGCATGGGAACTGCAAGGCATGGTAGTTCACGTACCAAGTAATCCCCCCAGTGAGAATTTTTCAGAAACATATTTCCCGACATGGTATAATGAAGGTTGGGCAGTGAATAGGCTCGGCCATAGGCCGTTAGTAAGATTTCCAGCCTTTTGGGGAGGCATCTTTCCCATCATTGTGCCGCCGGACACGGACGCGGTGGTGGGCATCCCGGTGTGGGGGTTCCACCGGGGGGAGGACTACGAGGGGTGGCCCGTGTTCGAGTGGAGCCAGACGGAGGGGCAGG
>CAMYZD010000021.1 GCA_947303735.1 uncultured Bacteroidales bacterium
GCCACACCGCCAGAGAGCTTAGCCAGACGCTCTTGCAGTTTCTCGCGGTCGTAGTCGCTGGTGGTCTTCTCGATCTGAGCCTTGATCTGGTTGACACGGCTCTTGATCATATCGCTGTTGCCAGCACCATTGACGATGGTGGTGTTGTCCTTGTCGATAGTAATCTTCTCGCAGGTGCCCAGCATGTCGAGGGTAGCATCCTCGAGTTTGTAGCCCTTCTCTTCGCTGATGACGGTGCCACCGGTGAGGATAGCGATGTCTTCGAGCATCTCTTTACGACGGTCGCCAAAGCCAGGAGCCTTCACAGCAACCACTTTCAGGCCACCACGCAGACGGTTGACCACGAGGGTGGCCATGGCCTCGGTCTCGACATCCTCAGCAATGATAAGGAGAGGACGACCGTTCTTAGCAACGGGTTCGAGGATGGGCAGAAGGGTCTGCAGGGTGCTGATTTTCTTGTCGTAGATGAGGACGAGAGGATTGTCGTAGGTGCACTCCATCTTGTCGGTGTCGGTGACGAAATAGGGGCTGATATAGCCACGGTCGAACTGCATACCTTCGACCACTTTCACGCTAGTCTCGATGCCCTTGGCCTCTTCGATGGTGATGACACCGTCCTTGGAGACTTTCTCCATAGCCTCGGCGATGATGTCGCCGATTTGGCCGTCGTTGTTAGCGCTGATAGTGGCCACCTGACGGATCTTCTCGATGTCGCCGCCAACTTCCTCAGACTGAGCCTTGATGTCCTCGACGATGGCTGCAACGGCCTTGTCGATACCACGTTTTAGGTCCATGGGGTTGGCACCGG
Source organism: uncultured Bacteroidales bacterium (assembly GCA_947303735.1). GTDB lineage: Bacteria > Bacteroidota > Bacteroidia > Bacteroidales > P3 > Colimorpha. The sequence goes on from CAMYZD010000021.1 coordinate 809, forward strand.
CGGTGACGTTCTTCAAGCCAGTGTTGACGATAGCCTGTGCCAGCACGGTAGCAGTGGTGGTACCATCACCAGCCTGGTCGTTGGTCTTGGAGGCAACCTCCTTCACCATCTGGGCACCCATATTCTCGATGCCGTTCTCCAGCTCGATTTCCTTGGCGACGGTTACACCGTCCTTGGTAATCTGAGGGGCACCGAACTTCTTGTCGATAACCACGTTGCGGCCTTTAGGACCGAGGGTCACCTTTACTGCATTAGCCAATGCGTCAACGCCTTTGCGAAGCTGTTCGCGAGCGTCATTATTGAAAACTATTTCTTTTGCCATTTTTTCTTAGTGATTTGTGATTAGTGATTCGTGAATAGACGTTACCACTAATCGGATTATTGTTTTCTTTTTTTCTTTTGGTGATTTGTGCAGTGCAATAGTCTAATCACTATTCACTCATCACCAGTCACTCATTTTAGATAATTGCGTAGATGTCGCTTTCTTTCATAATCATGTACTTGGTGCCATCGATGTCGATTTCGGTGCCACTATACTTGCCATAGAGGACGTTGTCGCCCACTTTGACGGTCATTTCATGATCCTTGGTGCCTTTGCCAACGGCAAGCACTTTACCTCTTTGGGGTTTTTCTTTTGCGGTGTCGGGGATAATGATACCTGATGCGGTTCTCTGTTCGGCCTCGGCGGGCTCAATCAGAACGCGGTCTGCTAAAGGTTGAATGTTCATATTAATGTGTTTTTAGTTTTTGTTATTCAAATTGACGCTGGAATAGGTACAATTAGCGTGCCAACCGTACAGACGACACTGACGTATGACAAAATGGCAGAACTGACAATAAAAACGGACATCTTTCGTTATCATTCTCAAAAAGTAGTTTATCATCCACACGATTAATACCTATCTCCAACATGACTATTGCCTCTGTCATCAGCCACTTGGATGCCACGTTGCATCCTGAATACCAAGAAAAATACGACAATGCAGGCTTTTTGCTGGGCGACCCCGAACAGGAATGCCGCGGGGCCTTGGTGGCACTGGATGTCACCGACGACGTGATTGAGGAAGCCCTTTCGCTGGGGGTCAACCTCATCGTGTCGCACCACCCCATGATATTCGGCGGCATCAAGCGCATCACCCCCGACAATGCCTTGGGACGCCACATCTTTAAGCTGATAAAAAACGATATCGCCGTCTATGCCGCCCATACCAACCTCGACAACCTGAAAGAGGGTGTCAACGGCATTCTGGCACAGGTGCTGGGTCTGACAGATTGTCATATACTCCGCCAACTCGAAGGGCAGCCCTCGACCGAAGTGGGTGCCGGCATGGTGGGACTTCTCCCCTACCCCTTACCCACCCAAGCCTTTCTGGAACAGGTGAAAATCTGTCTCAATCTCCCGCTCCTACGCACCAGCGACTTCGCCACTCCCTCGGTCAGTCGTGTCGCCATTTGTGGTGGTGCTGGCAGTTTCCTTATCGACGATGCCATCGCCCAGCAGGCCGACATCTACCTCACCGGTGATATGAAATACCACGATTTTCAACGCGCCGAAGGGCGTATCACACTCGTCGACATAGGTCATTTCGAGAGCGAACAGTTCAGCAAACAACTTTTTTATTCTATTATATCAAAAAAATTTAGTAATTTTGCATGTTTTATCAGTGAGAGAGGAAGGAGTTTTATCAACTACATCTAATTGAATAATAAGAATATAAATAAAGATACACTTTTACTATTATGCCGAAGAAAGTCACTACAACCGAAGTAGAAGAGCAGGCCAACGTGGAGACCTCTCGCCCTATTCTTGATGTCGATATCGCCATTGAGCGCCGACTGGTAGCCCTCCACACGCTACAGCTTGTCGACTCCGAAATCGACAAAATCAAAATCATCCGTGGCGAACTGCCTCAAGCCATCCAGGATCTCGAAGACGAGATTGCCGGTCTACAGACCCGAATCGACAACTTCAAGGCCAGCATCGACGAGCAAAACGCCAACATCAGCAAGCGCAACGAGGAGGTGGTCACCCACCAAGCCATGATAAAGAAATACGAGAAGCAGCAAGACAACGTGCGCAACAACCGTGAATTTGAGGCAATCAACAAGGAAATTGAATTCCAAACCCTTGAAATACAGCTCTGCGAACGCCGTAATCGCGATGCCAATGCCAAAATCGCCGAACTCCGTCAGCACATCGAGGCCGCCGAACATCTAATCCAAGGCCGTCAAGCTGAACTCAACTCCAAGAAAGATGAGCTCGATGGTATCATCGACGAAACCAAGAAAGACGAAGTCCGTCTGCTCGAGAAGTCAAAAGAGATGGAGCAATTCATCGACGAGCGCTACCTCACGGCCTACAAACGCATCCGCCAGCAAGCCCGCAACGGCCTGGCCGTCGTCACCATCGACCGCGATGCCTGCGGTGGCTGCTTCAGCAAGATTCCTCCCCAGCGCCAGAGCGAAATCAAGATGCACAAGAAGGTCATCGTCTGCGAACACTGCGGCCGCATACTTGTAGACGACGACATCGCAAAAAAAGCCCAAGCTCAAATTGAGAAATAGTGACCAGTGACCAGTGAACAGTGACACGAGCGCATTCGTATCACTGGTCACTAATCACCAATCACTAATCACCAATCACTATTCACTAAATACCAATCACTATTATTATGATTCACTATATCAATCCCGACGAGCGGCTCACCATTGCCCGTGTCAAAGAAATCGTCGACAACCATATGACTCTCGCCCTCAGCGACGAGGCAAAAAACCGCATTCAGAAATGCCGCGACTACCTCAACCGCAAGATGGAAACCCAGAAGGAACCCATCTACGGTGTCACCACTGGTTTCGGCTCCCTCTGCAACATCTCAATCAGCAAGGAGCAGCTCAGCCAGCTGCAGAAGAACCTCGTTATGAGTCACGCCTGTGGTGTGGGCGACGAAGTGCCGCAAGAGGTAGTTCGCCTGATGCTCCTCCTCAAAGTGCAGAACTTCTGCTTCGGCTATAGCGGTGCCCAGTTGCAGACTGTACAACGCCTTATCGACTGCTATAACGACGACATACTACCTATCGTCTATCAGCAGGGTAGCCTAGGCGCCAGCGGCGACCTCTGCCCCTTGGCCAACCTTATGCTCCCCGCCATCCTCGGCATGGGCGACGTCTACTACCATGGGAAACGTTGTGATGTAAAAGAAATCTACGCCCAGAAAGGCTGGCAGCCCATCGAGCTCCAGAGCAAGGAAGGCCTCGCCCTCCTCAACGGCACCCAGTTTATGAGCAGCTACGCCGTATGGAGCATCATGAAGGCCGAACGCCTCAGCCTCCAGGCCGACATGCTGCTGTCGCTCAGCCTCGATGCCTTCGACGGCCGTATCGAGCCCTTCTACGACTGCCTCCATCAGGTGCGCCCCCACAAGGGACAGCTGGAAACCGCCGCCAACGTGCGTCGCTTCACCGAAGGCAGCCAGCTCATCGCCCGCCACAAAGAGCATGTGCAAGACCCCTACAGCTTCCGTTGCGCCCCGCAGGTGCATGGTGCTGCCAAAGACACGATACGCTACGTTGCTTCGGTAGTTGAAACCGAGATCAACTCCACCACCGACAACCCCATCGTCCTTCCTGACGAGGACATGGTCATCTCCGGCGGCCATTTCCATGGCGAGCCCATGGCTATGGTGCTCGACTTCCTCGCCATCGCAGTGGCAGAACTAGGCAGTATCAGCGAACGCCGCACATACCAACTCATTGATGCCAAACGTGGCCTGCCCAGTTTCTTGGTTGCCAAGCCCGGACTCAATAGCGGCTTTATGATTCCGCAGTATGCAGCTGCCTCTATCGTCAGCCAGAGCAAACAACTCTGCTCCCCCTGCAGCGTCGACAGCATCCCCAGCAGCCAAAATCAGGAAGACCTCGTCAGCATGGGTGGTAATGCCGCCACCAAATGCTACAAGGTGATGGAGAATACCGAGCGCGTCCTCGCTATCGAGCTCTTCAACGCCGCACAGGCCCTCGACTTCCGCCATCAGGAAGGTCTCAAGAGCAGCCCCTTCATCGAACAGTTGGTTGCCGACTACCGCAAGTCGGTCAACTTCGTGGACATCGACCAAGTCATGTACCTACTCATCCACGCCAGCGTGAAGTTCCTGCAAGAGATGAAAGTTGACTAACTTTCATTAATACAATATAGAGAAAGGCACTTACCCATATGGCAAGTGCCTTTCTCTTTTGTTGCAAAATAGGTTAATCTGCGGAGTATTACTACTTCATATCCCGCACCAGACGTACTTGCATACCTGCGGCAAGATTTGTAACGGGATTAGGCAGCATGTTTTCGAGGTTGGCAATGAAATAGATGTAGTGTGCGTCATTCTCATCATATTGGGTAGACAGCCAATAGTTGCCGTGAGTCAAATCCCATCTATCAATATAGTATATAGTACTTCCCCAACGATAGCCTCCGGCACGTAAAAAGACGGCTCCTGCACTCTCCATGAGTTGCCATTGCTCCATAGAATATTGGTTGCGCTCATACCCATACATGCCGGGCCAGAATTGACAGCTGTCGGGCAAAGTCCAACTATCGGGCAGCAGAATTAGGCCGGTCATGGTGTCTTTCATGGCTAAGACACAGCCGGCAGCAACTTTTTCGCGAGAAGACTCCCTCTAATATATAATATAGTGCCACTCGTCATAAGTCAGTGTACGCCATCCGCCCTCGATATGGTTGCCCCAATCGTCGAAGGTGACATAGTCATGATAGTCCTCCGAAGTGTCGTCGGGATGGTTGCCTGTCCCCCAGCCGAAGTATCCTCCTAATTCGTACTGGTGGGGAACAAAACCACGTCCTCCCTCGGCAAGGTTGCCAGGTGCAAAAGAGACTTGAAGCGAATCACTTACTGAGAAAAGACCTATGCCGATAGGTTTTTCCTCTTCATTGTCATCGACGTTCTGGGGTTTGGGCTCTTTTTCACAACATAACATTACCGACGAAAGTAACAGAATCATCAGTATGAAAAGACTTCTCCGCGCCGAACCTATCATATTGAAGGGGGATTACATTGCCTGAATGGTGTACTGACCCCAGATGTAAGAAGCCTTGTAGGCTGCGAAGTGCTTGTTCATCACCGTGATTGGTATTTCGCGTCCAAAAGCGGGCTCACAATCGGGAGTGGGAGGCACAGGGCCGAAGAAAGTGACACTCTTCAGGCTCTTATAACCATCGAAGGCATGGCAACCCAGAGTGGTGACAGCGGCAGGAATCAGATAGTCGGTAACCGAAGAGCAGTTCTGAAAAGCCCCTTCGGGTATTTCCTCCAAGCCATGAGATATGACAAAATGTCGCACATTGGAGCAATCCTTGAATGCATATGCCCCCATCTCGGTGACGGAGTTGGGCATCACCACGTCGAGCAGAGCGGTACAACCTTCAAAGGCACTGGCGCCAATGTAGGTGAGCGTCTTAGGCATAAAGATAAAACGCAGGTCGGTGCAACGATAGAAGGCACGCTCGCCAATGAAGAACATGGTGGTAGGCAACTCCATACCCTGCACACGGATGCAGTTGGCAAAGGCTTCATCGGCAATGCCAGTGACAACATAGTTTTGTCCGTCGTGCTTCACAGAGCGAGGAATGACGACATAGCCACCCAGCACTTCTGGGTAGTCGTTGTGGTACCACACATTCACTTCGCCATAATCCACCACCTTGTAATATATCACCTGGCCCGAAGTGCAGACGGAAGAGAAATCGGCCTCAGTGTCGGTCTGGGCGAAAAGTGTTGTGGCTGCGATTGCCACAAACAAGAATAGGGTTGTTATCTTTTTCATTTTATTGGGTGTTTATTATGTGTTTATTGTTTTTCTTGAAGGAGGGGCTAGTAGTTCTAGTATTTCTAGGATTCTATTACTTTTTATTATTAATTAATGGGCAGAGAGCCAGTCGTGTCCCACATCGATGCTCACTTCAATCGGAATAGAGAGCGGGAGGGCGTTGAGCATGGCCTCCTCAACGATGGTACGCACCTGCTGTTCCTCTGGTTTGTAGCAATCAAAGACCAATTCGTCGTGTACTTGCAGTATCATCTTCGACTTCAACCCAAGACGTTGGAACTCTTGGTAGATGCGAATCATGGCAATCTTTATCATATCAGCCGAAGTGCCTTGTATGGGCATATTGACGGCGTTGCGCTCAGAGAAAGTGCGTGCGGCAGCGTTGCGCGAATTGATATCTGCCAGATACCGTCGACGCCCCAAAAGGGTCTGGGCATAGCCGTGTTCACGAGCAAAGGCAATATTGGAGTCTATATAGTTCTTGATATCGGGGTATTGGGCAAAATACTCGTCAATCAAGGCTGCTGCCTCCTTGCGAGGAATGCCCAGCTGTTCGCTGAGTCCGAAAGCACTGATGCCGTATATGATGCCGAAGTTGACCGACTTGGCGTTACGACGCAGGTCTTTAGTCACCTGTTCCATGGGCATGCCGTAGATCTTGGCTGCGGTTGCAGCATGGATGTCGTAATGATTGGAGAAGGCCTCAATCATGTGGCGGTCGCCCGCCAAGGAGGCGATGATGCGTAGTTCTATCTGGGAGTAGTCGGCAGCCAGAAGGACGTAGTCGTCGTTGCGAGCCACGAAAGCGCGGCGTATTTCGCGACCCCGTTCGGTACGAATGGGGATATTCTGCAGGTTGGGATTGCTGCTGGAGAGTCGGCCGGTGGCCGTCACCGTTTGGTTGTATACGGTGTGGAGACGTCCCGTAGTAGGGTTGATCAGTTTGGGGAAGCTGTCCAAATAGGTACCAATGAGTTTTGAAAGGGAGCGGTACTCGAGAATTTGACTGATGACGGGATGGCGGTCCTTTAGCTTGACCAGCACCTCTTCTGAGGTAGAATACTGCTTAGTAGCGGTGAGCGGGGGGCGGTCGGTGACCTTCAACTTCTCATATAGCACCTCGCCCAACTGCTTGGGAGAGGAAATATTGAATTTGGCACCTGCAAGGGAATAGATAGACTGCTCAAGCTGGTCGCGCTCGGCAGTGAGGCGGGCTGAATAGTCGCGCAAGGCTTCGACATCGATGCGGACTCCCTCCTCTTCCATGCTAATTAGCACATCGACCAGCGGCAGTTCGACATCGGTATAGAGGCTATTGAGATGGGCGTCAGCCAACTTGGCCGCCAACAAGGGATAGAGCTGCCACATCATAGCAGCAGCCTCCTGAGGTGTGGTAGGCTCGACACCCAAAATGCCGAGGGTTATATTGTCGAGCGTATGGCGGGCTTCGGCATCAACTAGATAGTGAGCCAATTGGATGTCGAACACATCGCCCGCGAGCTGAATGTCCAGTTCTTTCAGTATATACTTGATTGCCTTGAGGTCATAGCAGAGCTTAAGCGTCTCAGGGCGTTGCAGGAGGGTGCGTAGCTTGGACACATCTATGTCGCCTACCAAGGATGTGTACACCTCGTCGGCGTTGAACGCCAAGATGATGGATGAGCCTGAAACATGGATAGCCACATCGCCCCCTTCAGGAAAATCATTCATTGGGCTGATGTCGAGCATGGGCTGGCTCTCAACGACAGGGGTGTCGAACAAGGTGGGCTGCTCCACCTCAGGTTTTGGAGTTGGGGCAGCCGACCTGGCAGGTGCCGGCTTCGATGCCGGCTTGGCAGCAGCAAACCGCTGTGCCTCGGAGGGATCGGAGACAGAGAGGTCGGTAAATATGCGCTTCGAGAGATTGCGGAATTCCAGTTCTGCAAAGAGGGCTTGCAAGGTGGCATAATCGGGTTTCTGCAACAGCAGTGCATCCTCGTCGAGTGCCACAGGCGCATCGAGGACGATAGTGGCCAACTGCTTACTGAAAAGAGCCTGCTCGCCGTGCTGCTTCACCAACTCACGAATACGGTTGTTGCCAATCTCGTCGGCGTGGGCAACCATTTCCTCTACACTTCCGAACTGGTCAATGAGTTTCTTGGCGGTCTTCTCGCCCACTCCTGGAATGCCGGGAATATTGTCGGAGCTGTCGCCCCAAAGTCCGAGTAGATCCTTCACCTGCTCACACCGGCATACTCCAAACTTCTCTTTCACCTCATCGATACCCATTATCTGGTCGGGCTTGCCCATGCGACCAAAGTGATAGATATGCACGCGGTCGGTGACCAACTGGGCAAAGTCCTTATCGGGAGTAACCATCAAGACCTCGTCGAAGCCCTGCTGGTCGGCCCAATGGGAGGCGGTGCCAATGACATCGTCGGCCTCATAACCTTCGCAGGTGAGGATGGGGATATTGAAGGCGGCGATGATTTGCTTGATATAAGGCAGGCCCCATTGAATCGCCTCGGGCATGGCATCACGGTTGGCCTTGTACTCCTTGTAAAGCTCGTGACGGAAGGTGGGCTTCTGCAGGTCAAAGGCGACCGCCATGTGGGTGGGGCGCAACTTCTTGACGAGGTCGTAGAGGGTCATAGTGAAACCAAGCACCGCACCAGTGTTCATGCCTTTAGAATTGGTGCGGGGGGCACCGTTGAGGGCATAATAGGCACGATAGGTTATTGCCATACCGTCGAGCAGAACCAACTTTTTCATATCATGGAATCAGGGGTTGATATGAGGATATTAGCGCAAGGGGTCGGCGGTGAGTTCGTCGTACTCCTTGCGGTTGCGCAGGATGTTACAAGCCAGATAGACGGCACTACGGAATGACTGCTCGCTTGCCTTGTCCTTGCCGGCGATGTCGAACGCCGTACCGTGGGCAGGAGAGGTGCGCACGTAGGGCAAGCCTGCGGTGTAGTTGACCCCTTCGGTGAACGACATCAGCTTGAAGGGGATGAGACCTTGGTCGTGATAGAGAGCCAAAACACCGTCGAACTTGTTGAACTCATTGCTGCCGAAGAAACCATCAGAGGGATAGGGGCCATAGGCGAGGACGTTCTTTTTCTGCACATCCTCGATGACGGGCTTGACCACCTTCATGTCAAAATCGCCGATAATGCCGTTGTCGCCCGCATGAGGATCGAGGGCGAGGACAGCTATCTTGGGCATCGGCACTCCGAAGTCGCGCTTGAGCGATTCGTTCATCAGCATCAACTTATCATAAAGCAGGTTGTGCGTGAGAGCATTCGGCACATCGCGCAGTGCCAAGTGGTTGGTCACAATGCCGATACGGATGCGGTCGCACACCATCATCATCAAGCTGCTGCAGCCAAACTGGTGGGAGAGATATTCCGTGTGACCAGGAAAGTCAAAATCGGGCGACTGTATGTTCTTCTTGCTGATAGGAGCAGTAACCAGCACATCGACTAGGCCTTTGCGCAAGTCTTCGCAGGCGCGGTTGAGCGACATGCGAGATTGGAGACCTGCCACATCGGTCAGCTTGCCGATATCAATCTTTATCTCGTCAGCCGTGAGGTTGACCACATTGAACTTGCGTTCGACCGCCTCTTTGGCATCATGGATGCCGTTGAAGACTATGTCCTGATGCAGAGCCAACAATTTCTTGTGATAGGAGGCCACCTTAGTCGAGCCATAAAGAATGGGGGTGCAGAAGTCAAACATACGGCCGTCGCTGAAGGTCTTAAGTATTACCTCGTAGCTGACTCCGTTGATATCGCCTTGTGATATGGCGACGCGTATACGCGATTTATTATTATTTTTTTCTTCCATAGGAATTTATATTTAGCATATGTGTTTTTTTTTGTGACCTGTGATCTGTGACCTGTGATCTGTGACCTGTGAAATTGAAAAGTGAAAATTGAAAAGTGAAAAGTGAAAATTGAAATTGGCTGCCGCATTCATTTGTCTAATCACTAATCACCAATCACTAATCACTAAATATCTGGTCACTATATTTAATTTTTAATTTTTACCATCTCGTAGGTCTGCAGGAAGGCGTAAAGCAGGCGGATGCCGAAACCCGAGGCACCGGGACGGTAATAGTGCTGCTTCTTTGAGAAGAACGCCACGCCTGCTATATCGAGGTGGATATATGGTGTCTCTTTGGCGAAATGGGCTAGAAACTTGCCTGCGGTGATGGCACCCGCCTGGGCAATACCGCAGTTCTTGATATCGGCCACCTCCGACTCAATCAGCTTGTCATACTCGCTCCAGAAGGGGAACTCGGCCACACGCTCGTACACCTGGTTGCCCATAATGCGGAGTAAGTTGAAGGGGTTGTCGGCATGCTGCTGCATGGCGGCGATACCGTAAGTACCTATGGCACGGACTGCGGCACCCGTGAGGGTGGCGGCATCAATCAGCAACTCAGGTTGGTAGTTGGCCACGGCATAGGCGATAGCGTCGGCCAGTATGAGCCTCCCTTCCGCATCGGTATTGACCACCTCCACCGTCGTCCCATCGTACATCGTAAGCACATCATCGGCGGCATAGGCGTTAAAACTGGGACGGTTATCGGTGAGGGGCAAGAATGCCACCAAATGAACTGGCAGGCGATTGGCTGCAGCGGCGAACAGCACCGATGCCATCGTGGCCGCACCCGCCATATCCGACTTCATCTCCTGCATATAGTCGTCGGGCTTGATATTCAAACCACCAGTATCGTACATAATGCCCTTGCCCACCAAAGCCAGCGGCTTGGGGTTGATCGCACCATCGGGATGATATTCGAGCACTACAAAACGAGGCTCGTCCACGCTTCCTTTGTTAACAGCCAGCAGGCCACCCATGCGCAGTGCCTCAATCTTTTTCTTGTTCAGCACGGTGCAATCCACTCCGAGTGATTTGGCCTGCTGTTCCAATTCCTTGGCGAAGCGGTCGGCATTGAGGTCCGCCACAGGCGTGTCGACCATCTGTCGGCACCAGTCTATCCGTCGCCAGAGGCGCACGCTGCGGTCCAACTCCTCTGGAGTGAGGAATGTGCTGTCCACCGCCACGTGTTCCAAGTGGTAGGGCTTCTTCCCTTTGTAGCGATCAAAGCTGTAGTCGGCCAGTTGCAAGCCTTCGACGAACGCCACTACCTCCTCGGCAATGACACCCACGCCTGTCACCGCCACGCTGGCCACCTTATCAGCTTTCAGCAACCCGACCACCTGGTCGGCCAAACGGCGCAGACGTTCTTGGCAGAGGGGTTCCTCCTGCTCGCTGTCGAAACACACCACATAGAGGTGATGGGGCAGGCGGTCGAACACCACCACCGTCTCCTTCTCCTCGCCACACCGACTGCGCAGATATTCCAGCTCCTTCTTGGCAAGGGGCATCGTACGGTCGGCCACCTCGCTGCCATGAAGCAATATGAGGTCGCCTTTATATTCTTTAGGATAGATTTGTTCGAGAGTATAATCCATAGAACTTGCTAATTCGTTAGTTTTTTTATTTCGTTAGTCAAAGATTTACACTTAAATCAGTGAACAGTGACACGAATGGGGTCGTATCATGTGTCACAAAAAAGCGCTCGTATCACAGGTCACAGGTCACTATAAATTTAAAATTAAGAATTAAAAATTAATATTTGTCTGCCGCTTTCATTTGTCTAATCACTATTCACTAATCACTATTCACTAAATATCGTGTCACAGGTCACTGGTCACAGGTCACTATAAATCTAATCACACATGCTTAATCAAAATAATAACCTTCCCTTCCTGTCGCATCTGCTCAAGGGTCTCATAGAAGCGGTCGCGCGAGGCGATGTCCATCCAGGCGGTAGGCTCGTCGAACACCAACACAGGGGCGTCGCTATACAGCTGTCGAGCCAAGGCGATACGCTGCCACTGTCCCATGCTCAGTTCCTCGCCCCCGTCGAACATACGTCCCAGCGGAGTGTCGTAGCCCTTGGGCAGTCGCTCTATTATCTTGTCGGCACCCGCCAGATGCGCTGCTCTGCGGGCACGCTCGTGGTCGGGATGCTGCACATCGCCAAAGACGATATTCTCCTCGGCCGTGCAATAGAAACGCACATAATCCTGGAATATGGCTCCTATTCCATGACGAAGTCCCGCCAGATCGTATTGGCGCACATCCACCCCGTTCACCAACACTGCCCCTTGGTCGGTATCGTACAAGCGCAGCAGCAGCTTCAGCAGCGTCGTCTTGCCAAATCCGTTCTCGCCCTCTATCTGCGTCACCTCGCCTGCACGTGCCACCAAGTTGAAATGGCTCAGCACGTCGCGCTCCATCTGAGGATAGCGGAACGTAATGTCGCGAAACTCCACGCTCTCCACCCGCTGAGGGAAGGGAATCGCGTCGGGTGCTGTCACAATAGTAGGCTTCAGGTCGAGAAACTCGAATAGGTTGCCCACAAACAGGCGGTTGTCGTACAGTCCCGTCACACCGCCCACCAAGCTGTTCAACCCAGTCTGTCCCCGACGGAAAGCCTCGAACAGCATCACGAACGAACCCACCGTGATAGCGCCGCTCGTGGTACTAGACAAAAGGAAGAGCACCACAAAGAACATCGCCAGCGTCTCAAATACCGAGCAGACCGAGTCGTACACCCCTATCCTCCGCGATATTTTCAGCAGATTATCGACCAATAGCTTACGCACCGACACAAAGCGTTCCCTAAAGTAAGGGGTCAACCCGAAAGTGCGCATCTCCTTGGCATAGTCTCGGCCTCCCAGCAGGGCGGTATAGTACGACGTGCGGCGGTAGTTCTGCGTGTTGTTGCGACGGAAAGCATATATCTGCCTTGCCTTCACCACCCTCACCACAAACGAGGGTATCACCGCCACAATCATCACCACGATAATCCAGGGCGAAGCGGTGCAAAGCATCGCCACCACACCCGCAATGGTGATAATAGAGCCAAACAGAGCCATAAACTCACTCAGCACCCGCAGCGGACGGTAGGTCGCTTCCTGCTGGGCACGGTGATAAGTGTCGTGATATTCAGGATTGTCGAAATACGACATATCCAATGCGGCCGACTGCCGCTGCATGATATCGCTCACATAATCCTGCAGCCTCTGCGACATGATGTCGTTGTTCACCCCGTTACACACCCCCACCAACCGAGTCAGCAGAAACAAGGCGCAAAACAGCGCCAGCAGTCCCACCGTGCTCCACTCCATCCCTAACAGCACAGGGGGCTGGCCCGTAGTCACTGCGTCAACCATATATTTCAACACAAAGAGGTTCAGCAGTGGCAACGCGTTCAGCACCACCACATAGAATATCCTCCAGTAGAACGACGATGGGTGGCATCGTCTTATCATGTCCAAGGCTTTAAACAACTGTTTCATACAAACTCAATTTTCTTTACTGCCGTCGAGCCAAGCGTCTCATTAATCCTATCTGTCAGCGACGAGCGCCGATAATACAATTCCTGCCTCAATGCCGCCGAGGCCAGCTCCACTCGCAAAACACCCTTTGTATAACGTGCCTTCGTAGTCAGCCGACTGATCAAGTCCCCTACCACCGAACGGTAAGCACGCACCACCTCCATCTCCTGGGCCGTGTCGTCCATGTCCAACCTGTGGTAAGCCTTCCTCAACAAATCCTGCAACGTATGTTCATTACTATACATCCTGCCTCCTTTCCATGAGGTTCAACTGCGAATGGTCTACTTCAAAAATACGGCTCTCCAACTGGGGCAGCTCAGCCAATATCTGTTCCACGCGTCCACGCTGAGTGTCGGTGAGGAACACTTGGCCGAATCGGTCGCTACCCACCAACTGCACCAGCTGAGTCACCCTCTCCATGTCCAACTTGTCAAACACATCGTCCAGCAATAAGATGGGCTTCACCCCTCCTCTGCGATATATATATTCAAACTGGGCCAACTTCAACGCAAGCATCAACGTCTTCTGCTGTCCCTGTGAGCCATAGCGTTTAGCCGCCAGGCCGCCTATAGTCAGTTCTAGGTCGTCCTTGTGCGGTCCAACGGTGGTATACTGGGCATAGCGGTCGTGCTGCCGAGCCTCTTCCAGCTGCTGCCTCAGAGGCACATCGGCACGGGTAACATACTGCAACGTCCCCTGCTCAGTATCGTGGGTTATCCACGAGAAATACTGGTCAAATAGGGGTTGGAAGTCTTTTGTAAACTGCTGCCTGCCATCATATAGCACTTGTCCATGACGTTCCAACTGTTCATCCCACATCGAGACTGACGGCTCGTCCCACCGACGGTCCTCATACATCTGTTTCAACAACTTGTTACGCTGCTCCAATGCCCGCTGATATTGCAGCAGATGTGAAAGATAGCCTTTATCCGTCTGCGAAAGCACTCCGTCAACAAACTTTCTCCTTCCCTCGCTACCGCCAGTGATTATTTGTTGGTCGTAGGGCGACACCATCACCAACGGCACACGCCCTATATGCTCGCCCAGCGAGTGGTACGCCTTGCCGTTCCAACGCATCTGCTTCGGCTGCCCGCGCTTCTGGATGCACGACACCTTCACCTCCTCCTCTTCCAGACGGTACTTGCCATGGATGGCAAAGAAGTCCTCGTCGAGGCGGATGTTCTGGGTATCGGTAGGCGAAAAACAACTCTTGCAAAACGAGAGATAGTAGATAGCATCCAACGCATTCGTCTTGCCCACCCCATTATTGCCCACCAGGCAATTGACATTGGGGCAGAAGTCTGCCTCCAGCTCAGCGTAGGATTTGAAATTAGTGAGTTGTAGATGGGCTAAGTACATGGTGTAGACGAGTATTATTGTGTTCTATAATTCAGTTTGTATAGGGCTGTCTTGGACGGTAGCGGCAGGTTCGAGGCGACGCAGTTGCTCCGCCACAGCCTCCATCAACCAGCGCGGTGTGCTGGTGGCTCCGGTGATGCCCACCCGCTGAGCCCCCTCGGTCCATTGGGGTTCCAGCTCGTCGGGCGAGCTCAGTTGGTAGGTGCGGGGCTGAACCCGTCGGCAGTAGTCGAAGAGGTAGTGTCCGTTGGAGCTCCTCTTGCCGCTGACAAACAGCACCACTTCCTGCTCACGTGCAAAACGCTCCAACTGCACTGCCCTGTTGGCCACACGGCTGCAAACCGTGTCGTATGCCACGAAAAAGCCCTCGGGTAGTTCCCCATGGCGCTGCCTCACCCCTTCCTCTATGCGCTGCACCAGCCGACCGTAGTCCTCGCGGCTCTGGGTCGTCTGAGAATATAGGCGGATAGGACGGTCGAAATCGATTGCACTCAAGTTGTCAGGGCTGTCAACCACCAAGGCGTTGCCGTCGGTCTGACCGCATAATCCCACCACCTCAGCATGACCGGGCTTGCCAAATATGACCACTTGGCCGTGAGGCTCCTGTTGGCACATCTCGAGATAGCCTCTGCGGATGCGTTGTTGCAATGCCAACACCATGGGGCAGGTAGCATCGACCAGCCGAATCTCCAGCTTGCGCGCCAAATCATATGTCGAAGGGGGTTCGCCATGGGCTCGTATCAGCACCTTCTCCCCTGCCAGTCGTTGCAGGTCAGCATGGTCTATCACCTGGAGCCCCTGCTGGCGCAGACGCTCCACTTCGGCGCTGTTGTGCACGATGTCGCCTAGGCAGTAGAGACTGCCATCGTTCTTCAGTTCCCGCTCTGCGGTGCTGATGGCATTGACCACTCCGAAGCAGAACCCTGCGTTATCGTCTATCTCTATTTTCAACGACGCCCTCCTTTCTATACTTATTTCGTTTATCTTGTTAGTATTCTTTAGCTCAAGCACTGGTTCTCCAAGTTCGACGCATCAATCACCTCGTCATACTCGGCGGGAGTCAGGTCGTTGAAGAAGAAATAGACTGGGTTCACCTTGTTGCCGTTCTGTATTACCTCGTAATGCAGATGGTAGCCCTGCGCCAACCCTGTGCGCCCCACATTGCCTATCACCTCGCCCCTCTTCACGCGCTCACCCTGCTTCACTTTCACGTCCGACAGGTGGGCATAAAGCGTCTTGAAGCCATAGCCATGGTTGATCACTATGCAAACGCCATAACCTCCCAGTCCTTGGCCTCGGCCAGCCACCTCCACCCTGCCGTCGCCGGTAGCATAAACCGGTGTGCCACTTTGGGCGGTGAGGTCGACCCCCGTGTGCATACGGCGGTAATGAAGAATGGGATGGTAGCGCATCCCGAATCCCGACACTAGCCGGCACTGGTTCTTCTTGATAGGCATGATGGCAGGCATGGTGGCCATGCGCTGCTGCTTAGAGCCCGCCATCTTGTATATCTCGTCCAACGAAAGAGACTGTGCGTACAATCTGCTCTCCAGCGTGTCCACTCTCAAGCTGGTGGTCTTGATCAGTTGTCCCGAACTGCTCAACCCACTGTAGTCCTTCGGGGTCGGCCTGCGTTGGGCTTCCGACACAGGCGAGGCTCCAAAGATGGTCCTATACACTGCGCTGTCGCGTTCCTCTATGTCGGCCAGCACCTTGTTGCATCGTTCCACGTTCTTGTTCAGCACTGCCAGTTGCTGGCGGTACTCGGCAATCTCCTCTTTGAGCAGGCGCTCCTTGGGCGAGTCGAAGAAATGGACTGCCGCCACAGAAAAAATCACACCCAGAACAATGCCCAACAATGCCGTGGTAGACACTTTTTTTAACCTATCGCCCCACGTAGCCTCCACTTTTTCGTACGAGAGCGTATGCGGATTCAAACGATAGGTATACTTTTTCTTCATCAGTCGAACACGGTTGGCGTTGAGTTTCGATGGGGCTGCAGCGCCCTGTTACTCAGATTTTATATAGTTGTTCAACGCACTAGCAAACTTTTTCAGTGCTCTCACGTCACGCACATAGTAACGCAACTTCAGCTCGGGGATGTAGAACTCGCCCACCACACGCTCACGCATGCGCGACTCCTTCTCCATCTCGTTCGTTGCAACGGTATCTTTGTTTACCAACAGACCGCTACCAAACTGCTCGTAGTTGCGGTGGTGGCGCACCGACGAACTCTCATCTATGTCGGCATAACTGCTCAGCACCATATTGGAAATCATCTCATAGGGCACTTCTCGACACAAGAAGGTAAGATCCTTCAAGGGATACAGGTCGAAATCCGTAGCGCTACGGCTGGCCACCCAGTACTTGGGATAGAGGAAATGGTACTGTCCCACGCTGTCGCGCATCATGGGGGTCATTAGCGGAGCCTGGATAAAGTCGAAGATACCCAAGTCGAAATAGACCTGCTCAAAGGCGTTGTCCAATGCCTCATACGAGTCTTTGGAGTGCCAGATGCGGTGGCTCGATGCCAACTCGGTGAAAGCAATCACCACCTCGGCAAAGCGGTTGTAGCAGTCCTCACCACAGAGATTGGGGATAGTCAGCTGGATGTCGCGCACGTCGTGTCCCAGACGGGCAATACGCGACTTGTAGCTCGAAATCACATGTGTCTGATAAGTGGTCAGCTTGTGGCGGCGGTGGCCCAATTCCTTGATGCCTGCGATGATGCGCTCGCCCTCCTCGGCCTCCTTGGCCAAAGGCAGCACGTTAACATACGCCTCAAGAATGCGAGCCTTATCCTCATTTTGGGTCTCACGCAGAGCGGCGTTGGCAAGCGAGATTTCCTTGTCGAACGAAAATTCCTTACCTTTCACCAAATTCCAATAAGAGGGTTGCAGCTTTGCTTTCTCGGCATTGCAGAAAGATTTGTAGGAATGACTTGAACTGGTGCGAATAAAAAAGCCAGTTCCGGGGGCACCACACTCTACATACTGGCCGGATTTGTAAGACGACTCATAATGACCTCTAATACCAAACAATGTGGGGCAATAGTGGTTGGACACCCATACGGTCAACCCCTTAGCCACAGTTTTACGACTTTTCTGAAAAAGTTTCATATTGGTTTTATTCTTAGATTATTATATTATCAATCAGCATACTTGATGCTGTCAAAGTCTATCTGACAAGCACCACCTTAACCATGGATGGCACATCCATAGGCAGCCTCTATAGCCTCCATGATGGCTTCGCTCATGGTCGGGTGGGGATGCACGGCTCCGGCCACCTGCTTGGCGGTAAGTCCGTTCTCGCGTGCCGCCACGATGCCGGCTATCATCTCAGTGACATTGTCGCCACAGAGGTGACAACCCAGTATCTCATCGGTGTTCTTGTCAACAATCATCTTGACAAACCCGTCGGTGTTGCCGGCGGCGGTTGCCTTACCGCTTGCCTTGAAGAAGAACTTGCCCACCAAGATTTCCTTACCAGCCTCGAGGGCTTTCTTCTCAGTCAGACCCACGCTGGCCACCTCGGGAGTGGTATACGTGCAACCAGGGATATTGGCATAATTCACCAACTTGGGCTGATGGCCTGCGATGTGCTCCACGCAGCAGATAGCCTCGGCACTTGCCACATGCGCCAATGCGGGCCCATGCACCACATCACCGATAGCATAATAGCCCGGCACATTGGTCTGATAATAGTCGTCGACCGTAATCTTACCACGCTCGAAGGCGATGCCGGTCTCTTCCAAGCCGATGTTCTCCAGATTAGTCACTACGCCCACGGCACTGAGTACCACGTCGCAATCCACCACCGTCTCATTGTTTTTCTTCATGTCCTTGATGGTCACATGGCACACATCGCCATCCACCTCCACCTTCTCCACGCTCGAACTGGCCATCACCTTCATTCCCATCTTGCGGAAACTACGGCTTATCTGGCTAGCCGTATCCTCATCCTCGTTGGGCAGTATCTGGGGCATAAACTCGACCAAAGTCACCTGCACACCGATGCTCTGGTAGAAGAAGGCAAACTCGCTTCCTATGGCACCACTGCCACAAACCACCATGCTCTTGGGCTTAAACGGCAGTGTCATCGCCTCACGATAGCCGATAATGCGCTTGCCGTCCTGCGGCATATTGGGCATCACCTTGCTACGTGCGCCAGTGGCGATGATGATGTGCTTTGCCTCATACTCCGTCACCACGCCTTCGGCATTGGTTACGGCCACCTTATGGTCGGGCATCACCTTACCTGTACCCACAATGACATCCACATTGTTCTTCTTCAACAAGAACTGCACGCCCTTGCTCATCGTCTCTGCCACACCGCGGCTGCGCTGCACCATGGCGGCGAGGTCGGCCTCGACTGGCTGGGACACCACGCCATAGTTGGCTGCATGGCTAATATAATTATACACCTGGGCACTCTTCAGCAAAGCCTTTGTGGGGATACAGCCCCAGTTGAGGCAGATTCCACCAAGATTCTCACGCTCCACAACGGCAGTCTTCATTCCAAGCTGTGATGCTTTCACAGCAGCCACATAGCCACCAGGGCCGCTTCCGATTACGATTAGGTCGTAGTTCATATCTTTCAGTATTTGTATTTATTATATTATTATCTTAAACTATGAATTGCCACAATTACAATTTGCAAAGATACATTTTTTTTTTCAAATAGCATACCCCTCATCAAAAAAGTTATCAAATGTCGCTTTCGGCACAACCTTACCACCCCAACAGCCTCACCCTACAACCACATCCATGCGGCTCAACACCGACCTCGTTATAACGATGCTAATATCCTATCATCAAGTATTATACACTTAACAGATAGTCATTTTTCGCACCGTTAGACGAACATGATTCGATAAAGAAACGCATAAGGAACAGAGAAGGGGCATAGTCAGGACGGGAACAATGCATGGATGGGGCCAAAGGTGAGGGGGCTTGGGTTGAGGTGGGGCATGAGAAAAAACGAAAGGTGGACAACAGGAGGATGAAGGAGTGCCAGCAGAGGGATAAAGAAAGACTGGAAGAAAAATAATTTTGATTGTACCGAAAAATATTTTTATTTATACCACAAAAAATGCGTATCTTTGCAAATTGCATTGGTATGTACCTAGCATGACAAGAAAGTGGATTATAGCATTGTTGCTCCTGCCAGCCCTATCCCTTGGGGCGCAGAGCATTCGTTTGACGCGTTATGACGCGCCGAATGCGCTGTATCTGGATTTCGACCGCTTGTATAATTTCAATATGTATGAGCGTTCACGCATCGAATTGGGACTGGTATGGGTGTCGCCCAGCGAAACTGCGGCTCAACGGCGCAAGGCGTTTGGTCAATGGACATTGTGGCCCTATATCGCATACGGCACCGGCGACCATGGTTGGAAGTACGGCCTTGGTGCCATGCTGCGCTTGCCAGTACAGCACAATGTGCGTCTGTGCCTATGGGCTTACAACGACTTGGAGCGAGCCGCTTTGCGGCGGCTGAACAGCTACCAAATGCTGGTGCCATCGATGAACGACGGCATTGTCACCTCTCGCTTCGTTGGGGTGAAAGGTGGCCGCATGTATGTCATGTTCACTCCTGGGCAGTGGTGGGACGTGCAGCTGGGCGTGAGCCACACTTGGGAGGACTATCGATTCGATGCCTCAGGATACTTCTACCCCACCCACGACGGGAGGCAGCAGGAAACACCCAGCATGTTCACCGAGTTGCACACGCGGGTGGATTGGAAAACCTCAGTCGACGGCAAAGGTGGTGTGACACTGCTGCTGCGCGGCGGACGCGTTCAAAATGAAAATGGAAATAATAATCCGGGTACGACAGCCAATTCTCAAACCTCAACGGTTCAACAGTCGAGTGCAAAGGGCAAATCCCAAGATTTGCACTATGCCGAGACGCAGAACCGTCTCGGAGAGATTCCCAATCCTCTATTAAAATATTATTGGCATGCGCTGGCTCAGTACAATGCCGACCTAGGCAAAACCGGCCTGCACCTATACGCTCAGACGGGCTTTGCCTCGCAGGAGGCCCCTTACAGCCGCATGTTTGACCTGTCGGGCACCGCCTATTCGCTGTATTTCTTCAAGAACAGCCTGCTCACAGTACGTCCCAATACCTTTACCACCAACCTGTTTGCTCATGTCTGCCTCAACTACACGGCACCGCTTCCGCTATGGGAGCTTTCGTGGTCGGCACCCCACCCTTTCATTCAGGTCAACGCCTTGTGGGGCCACCTGCTAGGGCAAGACGAGAACGGACAGCGGCTGTGGGACGGTCTGCCCCTGCAGGCTCCGAACAAGGGGCTGCTGGAACCAGCCACGGGATTCGACCGACTGGTGCACTGGGGGTTACTGGACGTAGGCTTCGGGGTGGCCTACCAGATATGCCCATTCTCGGCAGCCTACCTCAACAAAGACCCGGGTGATAATATTGCCATCACCGTGGTGGCAGACCTCATACTAGACAAATACAAATAATGATAGACAATTCACCAATCACTAATAATATATATGTTGAATAGAATGATGAAACGGTTCACAGCCCTTGCCCTACTGGCATTGACACTCTCCCCTCTGACCTATGCGCAGAAATACGAGATGATTTTCGTGATGCCACAGGAAGGTGTGCACGACAGCATGCTCTACATTGGGCAACACTATCGCGACCAGTTTAGGGTGTTGGATAGCACACGCCTCGACAAGAAGGGCACCTATACCTTTGCCGGCAACCGCAAGTGGGAGACGGGCATATACGCTCTGCTACAAAAAGATGCTAAGAAGAGTCTCATCGACTTCACCATAGATGGCAGCCAGCGGTTCACTATCCGCCTGACAGAAGCCAACGAGGTGGCAAACCCCAAGAAGGATATTGTCGGCTCGCCCGCCAACCAGACTATGCACTCGTACCTCAACAAGCTGCAGGAGGCCACCAAAAAAGCTCGCGAAATTGACCAGCGTAAGAAGTCGGCAGACCCCAAAATAAAACAGGAGGCAGAGGAGGAGATGAAAAGGCTGTCGACCGAGGTGACCGACTATGAGAACAACTACATCAAGGAGAACGAACGCTACCTGTTTGGTAGACTGGTGAAGATGTTCAGAGAGCACGACGTGCCAGAGGAGGTGGAGGATAAGTCGGCCTACTATATCTCGCACTATTGGGACGGCATCGACCTTACGGACCATAGCCTAGTGAACACGCCCGACCTCTTCAAGAAGATGAACTACTACTTCTTCGGGGTGCTATATCATGCTGATAAGGACACTATCTGCAAGTATGCCGACAGGGTGCTGCATGCTATTGAGGGCGACACCTTGATGCTGCGATACTTCCTAGACTTCATCATGCCGCGCTACTACCGCTCGACCAAGAATATCGGATGGGATGCAGTGTGGTGTTACCTTGTGAGGGAGTATTACCTGACGGGCAAATGCAAATGGGCCTCTACGAGCGACATAACCAACAAGAGAAAGACGGTGGAGTTTTTGGAGAAATCGCTTATCGGAGCCATGGGTGCCGAGCTGTGGATGGCCGACACCAACCAGTCGACCGACCCGAAAGACTGGATTTCGTCGCACCGATTCCCGCAAAAGTATGTCATCCTATGGTTCTGGGACCCCGACTGCCACCACTGCCAGGAGCAGACCGCAAGCCTGAAAGAGCTCTACGACTCGCTTTCGGCCGCAGGCAACAAGATATTCGAGGTGTATGCGGTGGGCTACGAAGCAGACGTGGCGAAGTGGAAGAAATATGTGCGCGAACACGAGCTGCCTTTTGTCAACGTGGGCGGCAGCAACGTGAACATCGACTACCAAGAGGCCTATAACGTGCATGGCGCACCGACGATGATAATACTCAACGAGGAACGACGCATCATAATGAACAAGGTGCTACCTACAAAATCGATACTGCCATTCCTGAAACGGTATGAGGAGACGAGGAAGTGAAAATTGAAAATTGAAAATTGAAAATTGAAATTGGCTGCAACCTTTGAAATTGAAAATTGAAAATTGAAAATTGAAATTGGCTGCCGCATTCATTTGTCTAATCACTAATCACTGTTCACTAATCACCAATCACCAATCACTAATCACTAATCACCAATCACTAATCACCAATCAACAACAATAATAACAATTAAAATATTACAACCATGAGAAAACACATTGTAGCAGGAAACTGGAAAATGAACATGACTTTCAGCGAGGCCGACGACCTTGTGAGCGCCATCATGGACAAGCTGGAGCAGGTGACCCTCGATGCCAACACGCAGATGATTATCTGCCCTCCCTTCCCCTATCTGGAGATGGTGAGCGACTTTGGCGACGAGAGCTACTTCTCGGTGGGCGCCCAGAACGTGAGCGACCAGGAGGGTGGAGCCTACACTGGCGAGGTTTCGGCAGCCATGCTGGAGTCGATGGAACTGGACTATTGCATCGTGGGACACAGCGAGCGCCGTGCCTATTACCATGAGACCGATGCCATCGTCGCCGCCAAGGTGAAACGCCTGCTGGCCCACTATATCAGACCTATCGTCTGCTGTGGCGAGGTGCTGGAAGAGCGCGAGAGCAACCGCCAGTTTGAGGTGGTGAAACGCCAGATTACCGACGGTCTCTTCCACCTTACCGCCGAGGAGTTTGCCGATGTGATCATTGCCTACGAACCCGTGTGGGCTATCGGTACCGGCAAGACCGCCACACCCGACCAAGCAGAAGAGATGCAC
Organism: uncultured Bacteroidales bacterium; assembly: GCA_947303735.1. Lineage (GTDB taxonomy): Bacteria > Bacteroidota > Bacteroidia > Bacteroidales > P3 > Colimorpha. The sequence continues at coordinate 24,137 of CAMYZD010000021.1, forward strand.
GCCTTTATCCGCAGTCTGATAGCGGAACACTATGGACAGGAGGTGGCCGACAACACCAGCATCCTCTATGGTGGCAGCTGCAAGCCTAGCAACGCTAAGGAACTTTTCGCCCAGCCCGATGTCGACGGCGGCCTTATAGGCGGTGCATCGCTGAAAGCTGACGATTTTGTGGCTATTGCCCAGGCCTTTTAAGTAGTCTTGTTTGGCACACCTGTTTTTTGAACGATTTGTCGCACAGCGACTGCTGCCGCGAAAAGGGGACGGTTATGCACGTCCCCTAGTGCGCGTTGCTACCTACACCATCGCCCTCGGGGTGATGGTGATGGTGGTAGCGGTGTGCATACTGCGCGGATTCCAGACCGAGATACGCCAAAAGGTGGTAGGCTTCGGTTCGCACATCGTGGTGAACTCGTATGCGATGGGGAATCTGTATGAGGAGACCCCGATAGCCAACGACCGACCCGAGGTGGAGCGCATACGCCAAACCCCTGGTGTGGCACGGCTGGGATGCTATGCCGTCAAAGGGGGCATGGTAAAAAGCGAGAACCAGATACAAGGCGTGCTGCTGAAGGGGGTGGAGAGTGACGACGACGGCGCTTTCTTTGCCGCTCATCTGGTTGAGGGACGGCTGTTCGACCACCCCGAGGAGAAACCTTCGAACGAGGTGGTGGTGTCGCAACGCCTGGCCGACCGACTGGAGGTGGGTATTGGCGACAAACTGCGTACCTATTTTTGGCAGGGGGACGTGCCGCGTGCCCGTGCTTTGGAGGTATGCGGCATATACAACACCGACCTTGCCGACTTCGACGAGCACTATCTGCTAGGCGACCTGCGGATGGTGCAAAGGCTGAACGACTGGGATAGCAACCTAGTGGGTGGTTACGAGGTGCTGGTCGACGACTTCCGCCATCTGGACGAAGTGGCCCAGCGGCTACTCCCTCAGATGGGTTACGACCTGACGCTCCACACGGTGGTAGACCAAAACCCTGCCCTATTCGCCTGGCTGGACCTGCTGGACAGCAATATCGTGCTCCTGATGGTGCTGATGACCTTGGTCTGCACGGTGGCCATCATCTCCGCCCTACTGATTATGATGTTTGAGCGGAGCTCTACAATTGGAGTACTTAAGGCACTGGGATGCACCAACGGATCGCTCAGACGCATCTTCCTACTCCAGTGTGCCGCCCTCATAACCAAAGGCATCTTGGTGGGCGACGCGGTAGCATGGTTGGTGTGCTGGCTGCAGGCACGATTCCAGATAGTGCGACTCGACAGCACCAACTATATGATGGAGCATGTGCCAGTGGCACTTGAAGCACCGACCTTTGTCGTCATCAGCATCGGCAGCCTAGTGGTATGTCTGCTCGCCCTGCTTATCCCAACCGCCTATATCTCGCATATCGAACCCGCCAAGAGTATCAAGATGAATTAAGAAGCTGTTTAAATTGAAAATTGAAAAGTGAAAATTGAAATTTGGCTGCAACCTTTGAAATTGAAAATTGAAAATTGAAATTGGCTGCCGCATTCATTTGTCTAATCACTAATCACTGTTCACTAATCACCAATCACCAATCACTAATCACCAATCACTAATCACCAATCATCAATAATAAGAGGACTTCTATAAATTGAATAATATGGAGTTAAAAAGGAAGTTAAAGTATTAAGGAAGTCCAGTGGACTTACGTCTAAAATGGACAATACGTTTGTCTACAACATTAAATTGAATAA
>CAMYZD010000022.1 GCA_947303735.1 uncultured Bacteroidales bacterium
GACGACGAGGCGATGTTTATCGACATGGACTTTGTGCGTGCCTTGGAGTTCGGTATGCCTCCCACGTCAGGCATGGGTATCGGAATCGACCGACTGGTGATGATGATGACAGGCGAGCAGAGCATTCAGGATGTGTTGCTCTTCCCCCAAATGAAGCCTGAGAAGAAGTCTGTGGCGACGACCGATGAGGAATTTGTTCAGCACGGCGTGGCGGCCGAATGGGTGCCGATGCTCCGCAAGGCGGGTATGAATACACTGTCGCAGCTTAAAGAGGCAAATCCCAATAAGTTGTATAACGACCTTAACGGCTTACGCAAAAAGAATAAGCTGGATATCCCACCAGTGCAGAAAGAGGCTGTGGAGGCCTGGATCAACAATGCTGCAAACTAGTTGTAGGATTGCATAGTAAAAGAAGTTGCCATGAAGGTAAAGCAGTTTGTATTTAATCATTTCCAGACCAATTGCTATGTGGTGTGGGACGAAGAGGCAAAGGTGTGTGCTATTATAGACCCTGCCTCGGAGGCAGGCTATGAGGATGTGCAACTAGCTCAGTTTGTGGATAGCAACGGTCTCAAGGTGGTGAAGATACTGCTTACCCATGCTCATGTGGACCATGTGGCAGGATTGCGAGAGGCTTGTGAGCGTTTTCGGTTGCCTGTGACCTTGCATCGCGACGGAGTGAAATTGTTGCGGCAGGCAGAGGCGTATGGTACGATGATGGGGTTCCACGTGGGCCCCTTGGACGATTTGCCATGCGACTTTATCGAGGACAACGATGTGCTGACAATGGGAGAGTCGCCTTCTCGGATAGAGTGTCGATTTGTGCCGGGACACTGCCCAGGGAGCATGGCGTTTGTGCTGCCTGAGGAGCAGATGGTGGTGACGGGCGATGCCCTATTCCATGGCAGCATTGGTCGTACAGACTTGCCTGGAGGTGACTATCGTCAATTGATAGAGAAAATTAACAGCCGTATTATGGTTCTTCCCGACGAGTACGAAGTACTCCCAGGCCATGGCGACCTGAGCACGATAGGGGAGGAACGCCTGTACAACGGTTTTCTAGTGTAAGGATTACCTTATCTGAGTCCAGTCGATGGGTGTCAACCCCTGCTGTTGAAGGAGGGCGTTGCACTGCGAGAAGTGACGACAGCCGAAGAAGCCCCTGTACGCCGAAAGTGGCGACGGGTGGGGGGCGGTGAGGACGAAGTGGCGGCTACGGTCGATGTATTGTGCTTTGCTGATAGCAAAGCTTCCCCAAAGCATGAAGACGATGCCTGTGCGCTGTTGTGCCAAAGCCTGTATGGCGGCATCGGTGAAGAGTTCCCATCCGCGATGTTGGTGAGAGCCTGCTTGGTGGGCGCGTACGGTGAGTGTGGCGTTGAGTAGCAGTACACCTTGGTCGGCCCAGCCTGTGAGATCGCCACAGGTGAGGGGAATATTGGTGCCAAGGTCGTTGTTGATTTCCTTGATAATGTTGACCAGTGAGGGTGGGACGGCGATACCGGCTGGGACGGAGAAGCAGAGCCCGTGGGCCTGTCCCGGCTCGTGGTAAGGATCCTGCCCCAGGATGACCACCTTAACTTTGTGGAAGGGAGTTCGGTCGAAGGCGGCAAATATGTCGCCTCCCTTGGGGTAACAGATGTATTGCTGGCGTTCGGCGATGAGGAAAGCTTTGAGCTGCTCAAAGTAGGGTGCCTCGAACTGAGGGCGAAGTACTTCGAGCCATGAGGGTTCTATCTTGGGGTTGACCATGAAGAGGGATTGTTAGAAGTTGAACGAAATGCCCGTGCTCCAGAGTATGGGCAGTTGGTCGACGCGAGTGTAGGTGAGGCGGTCGAAATAGAAGATGTTGTTGCGGTTGTAGACGTTGGTAACGCTAAAGTTGAGGTCTAGGATAGAGCGTTTGCCAATGGAGAAGCGGCGTTTGGCGCTGAGGTCGAAACGATGGTAGTTGGGCAGACGACCGCCATAGAGTTCGCCGTAAGCAATGCCGTAGTCGCCGTTGGTAAGGGTGTAGTCAGTTGATATGCCTTGGTCGAAGCTGATGCTTTCGTACATGCCCTGCGTCTGGGTGAAGGGGAATCCGCTGCCGAAGCTCCAGCGGCCACTGATTTCCCATTCGTGAGATTCGCCGAGGCGGACAGTGCCGAGAATGTTGATTGTGTGGCGGCGGTCGTAGTGGGGAGTGTAGGTTTGGATCTCGTCGGTGCGTTTCACCCAACCCAACGAGTATGTGGCCCAGAGGTAGAGCCAGTCGATGTCATAGCAGAAACTCACGTCAAAACCATAGGCGAGGCCTGTTTCGATGATGAAGTCGGTGAGGAAATATTCGGGCTTGGCGTATGCACCGTTGATGCCGTAGGAGGCATCGTCGCGGTCGAACATCTTATTGCGATTGGAGTTGAGCAGGTTGTGGAAATGCTTGAAGTAGACTTCGGCGTTGGCAGTGAGGTGGTTGGAGAAGTCGTATTCGGCTCCTACAACCAAATGCTGAGCGCGTTGGATGCAGTTATCTACGTTGCTGCCTCTGAAAGTGGTGGGCTTGTTAAGGCTGCCAGTGCCAGACAGTATGCCGTTGAAGAGGTTGACGATGTCGTTGTCGGAACGGGCATCGAGGAATATCTGGCTGTAGAGACCTCCAGCCATTTTGAGTCGGAAGCGGTCGGAGGCATTGTATTTGGCAGCAATACGAGGCTCTAGGCTTCCAGCACTGAGGGAGGAGTAGAAGATATAGCGCAAGCCAGGGTCGACAAGCCATTTGCCAGAAGCTATCTTGTAGGTTCCATAGGCCGAAATGTTATTAGTGTATTCGGTTTGGGAAGAATGGATGCCGTAGGTGTTGTAGAACTGGTAGTCGGTGGAGTAGCCTTCGATGGCGATGCCGTATTTCATCCGGTTGGAACCGATGAAGTTGGTAATGTCCAGCCCCATATTGAAACCGTTGATGCGGCTGTATTTGTCCAATTGGGTAGAATCGAGGAGGCGGATTGTGTAGTCGGAGTAGGCCACATGTCCTTCCAAGATGGAACTAGAGCCTGTAACTAGCATGAAGTTGGTGCCTAGACCATAGTTCTGCCAGTGGTAATCGGCCAGCGACTGATAGCCAGTAACGTCGTCGTCGAAGCGAAAGCCGAAGACATTGATTTTACTGCCCTCGCCCGAGTTGATAGAGAGCTTGCCATAGAGGTCGAGGAAGTCGAATGGCAGGTTCCCCGAGATGTAGGGGTATAGAATGTTTGAGGTCTTGGAGAGGAAAGAATTTTTGGCAGAGAGGAGGTAGGTAATGGTGGAGCGGCTTTGGGCTGTCTCTTTCTTAAGGGGACCTTCGAGGAGGAGGGTGGCACCAAATGTGTTGAGACCGATCTTGCCAGATTGGCGCTTCTTGTTGCCGTCGCGCGTGGTGATGTCCATCACCGACGACAGTCTTCCACCATATTCGGCACCGAAACCTCCCGTGTAAATGTCGGCATTAAGTATGATGTCTGTCTCAAAGATAGAGTATAGGCCGATGGAGTGGAATGGGTTGTAAACAATCATGCCATCCAGGAGGCAGAGATTTTGTATCATAGAGCCTCCACGGATGTAGAGCTGACCGCCTTGGTCGCCAGTGGAGTTGACGCCAGGGAGCACCTGGAGGTACTGGGCGAGGTCGGCGGTGCCACCGATTGAAGGCAGCTGCTGGATTTGAGAAGGGGTGATTTTCTCAACAGATACTTGGGTTTGTATCTTGCGTTCCTCAATACGGTTGTCGGTGATGACGACAGTCTTCAGGGTCTTGGATTGAGTTTTGAGAGAGATGTTTCGGACGAGAGTCTGCCCTTTGGAAAGGGTGATGGGCTCAAGATATTCCTCATAGCCGACAAAACGCACGCGGAGTGTATAGCTGCCTTCCGGCATCTTGTTGATGAGGAAGAAACCGTTGATGTCGGTGGCGGCACCATAGCGTGTGCCATCGAGGACGACATTGGCAAAGGGAATGGCTTCGCCTGTTTCCTCATCGGTTAAGACTCCCTTGACGGTTTGGGCAAAAAGAGTGGCTGAGCAGAGGAAAAACAGGGTGAGAAGTAAGGTCTTTTTCATTCTATAGAGGGCTTGTAATGTGATAAATGAACAGCGGGGATGGTGTATTGTCTTTTTTAATGTTTTTAATGGATGATTTTGAATACAAGTTCTTTGAGTAGTTCGCCATCGGTGATGGTGCCAGAGTTGTGTATGCCTTTTGAGCGTAGGTCGGTATCGTTGAGGTATCCGATGCAGGAGGCGAGTTTGCCTAAAGAGTAATTGCTGGCAGCCACCGAGTAGTCTCGTACAAAGTAGGGGTTGATTTTGAGGACAGCAGCAGCTTTGCTCTTGTCGGGTACTTGATGGTATATCATCACCTTGATGAAGTAGTTGTAGAGAGATGGTAGTACCATCTGGATGGGGTTGTCTTTGGGATTGGCGGCAAAGTGATTGATGATGCGATTGCATTGCAGCACATCGCGACGGCCAATAGCATTTTGTAGTTCAAATACGTTGTAATCTTTGCTTATACCGATGTTGCGCTCGATGATGTCTTCGTTGATGACGTCCCCTGGATTGAGGGAGATAAAAACCTTGGAGAGCTCATTGGCAATTCGTCCTAAATCATTGCCAATGTATTCAGCGATAAGAACTGACCCTTTCTGGGTGATAGTGTGTCCGTGCTGGTTGACATAGGTCCCAATCCAGTCGGGTAGTTGGCTGTCGTAGAGCTTGGCGTGCTCAAAGATGTACCCCTTGTTGTTGATGGCTTTGTAGGCACGAGAGCGTTTGTCGAGTTTCTTGTTTCGGTAGCAGAACACGAGGAGTGTTTGGGGGAGGGGATGCTCAAGGTAGTCGGCTAGGATGTCCCACTCTTTGAGGCTGATATCTTGGGCTTCTTTGACCATCACCAACTTCACAGGAGACATCATGGGAAACTGCTTGGCATAGGAAATTACGGTGCGCATGTCCGTGTCACGGCCGTATAATATGGTTTGGTCGAAGTCGCGAAAACCTTCTTCGACAATCTTATCCTCAAAATAGTTGGAGGCTTTGTCGATAAAATAATTTTCTTCTCCTGTCAGTAGGTAGACGGGCATGTATTGTCTCTCTTGGAGGCTGTCAGATAGTTGCTTGTCGGTAACGAGCATGATAAGATATGTGTCACTTTTAGATGTGCAAAGATACGTAAAAAAAATGGATTAGCGTTTCTTCTGCATTAAATTAACATCTGTTGTTTGTTTCAATGGCATTTCGTTTGGTATAGAGCTTTGAGGTGAATGTGGCAGTCGTTCGGCTTTTTGATATGAAAAAAAATGGGAGTCAGGGTTGTTTCTGTGTGCGAAGTGTCACTATTTTCGTCCCAATAGCCTGTGTTGAAATTTGTGCATTATTTAATTTCGTCCCTAAATTTAGTACTTATAACACCAATATAACCATATTCCATCCCTTTTAACGGGTTAACGGCAACCTTTGGGTAGTTTGTAACGCATCTGGTTGCTACCTTTGCATCGAATTAATAAATATTAAGAAAATGAAAGAACCCGAAAGGCTATTCGATCTTTTGGATCGCAAAAAGGCTCTCAATCCTGAACGCGCTTGCCTAGTAAGGAAGGAAGCCGATGGATGGAAAAAACATTATATTGATGAGTATATTGAAAAATCGAATCAAATAAGTTATGCCTTGTTGCACCTAGGCGTGGAGAGGGGAGAGAATGTGGCGTTGATATCGTCTGGTCGCCCAGAGTGGAATTATATAGATATGGGCGTACAGATGATAGGTGCTGTTTTGGTGCCTATCTATCCGACCATCAGCGTGAGTGAGTATCTTTATATTTTGAACCATTCTGAGGTCCGGTATATTATAGTAGAAACAGAAGCTCTGTATAAAAAGATTGCGTCTATCTTGCCGCAACTGCCAGAGGTGAAGACAGTGTATGTTATCAACCATGTGGAAGGAGCCCATCAGTTGGACGAGCTTTTCGAGTTGGGCAAAGCCAATCCCCAACCAGAGAAGTTACAAGCTATTAAAGATAGTATTACCACCGATGATGTGGCAACGATGATTTATACGAGTGGAACCACAGGTACTCCGAAGGGCGTGATGCTTGCCCACCGTGGAATTCTATTGAATGTGTTGGGCATCAAAGATTCGCCGGGGAAAACATGGACGAGGGCTTTGAGCTGGATGCCCCTTTGCCACATATACGAGCGCATGATGAACTACCTCTATCAGTATCTTTGCATGGAGATATACTATGCTGAGAGCATAGCTAAGGTGGCCGAGAATGCACAGGAGGTAAATCCATACATGATGGCCGCCGTGCCTCGCTTCATTGAGAAGATGTATGATAAAATCTTCCGTAAGGGTGAGAAACTGAAGGGTATGAAAAAGAAGATTTTCGATTGGGCAATAGATTTGGGTTTCGAGTATGAGTTAAACGATAAGAAACGTACCGCCATTTATAACATCAAGCACTCGATTGCCGATAAGTTGGTCTATGCCGAGATTCGCAAGGCCTTAGGTGAGAACTTCCACATGTTGGTTTCGGGAGGAGCTTCCATTCAGCCCCGACTGACCCGATTTTTCACTGCGGTAGGTCTTGACCTCTATGAGGGCTACGGCCTTACCGAATGTTCACCTTTGGTGGCTGTTACAAACACCTATGCTGAGGAAGGTCGGCGTGTGGGCTCGGTGGGCTTTGTGCTTCCGGGAATAGAGGTCCGTTTCGACCCAAATAACAATGAGATTCAGTGCCGTGGAGGCAATGTGATGAAGGGCTATTTCAAAGCGCCAGACCTCACTGCTGAAGTAATTGATAGCGAAGGTTGGTTCCATACTGGCGACACTGGCTATTTGGATGCTGACGGCTATATGTTCCTGACTGGCCGTACGAAGAATATGTTTAAGACCTCGATGGGCAAGTTTGTCAATCCAGAAGTCATTGAAGAGATGTTTAAGGAGTCGCCGTTCATTCTTGATATGATGGTTGTAGGTGAAGGCGAGAAATTCGCCGCTGCCATCATTGCTCCCGACTTTGATATGTTGCAAGATTGGTGTCCTCGTCACGGCGTGGATGCCAAGACCCGTGAAGAAATGGTGGCCAGCAAGGCTGTGCAGGAACGTTTCCAGCGTGTGGTGGACAAGTACAATTCAAAACTTGGCAACCATGAGCAAGTGAAGCGTTTCCAACTTGTGACTGACAGCTGGACCACTGAAAACCAATTCCTGACTCCTACGCTCAAGATCAAGCGTAAGAACGTCGCTTCGTATTATCAAAACCTGATTGCAGACCTGTTCAAATGATTCATACTCCCATCCGGCGGATGGAGTGTAGGGTATGAGTCAGTTCTTGGGTGTCGTGATTGACGATGCCAAGGGGGGTGAGTGTATCGATGCGTACCTCTCCCGAGGCGTGTACAATCCTACCATCTCCTAGATAGATACCTACATGGATGATGCGTCCGTTGCTGTTGCTGAAGAAGCATAAGTCATCACGCCTAGCTGCTGAGAGGTCTGCCACGAGTATTCCTTGAGTGGCTTGCTGCGAGGCATCGCGTAATAGGGCTATGCCACAAGCCTTGAAACAGACCTGGGTCAGACCCGAGCAATCGATACCCATTACCGTGCGTCCGCCCCACATGTAGGGCGCACCGAGGTACGTGTTGATAGCCACCGCGCTGGGAGAGGTTTGAGGGTTTACTGGGAGTTGGGTTGATTTTTCGGGTTCCCCCATTCGGTATTGTTTGTTGTCGACCCAGCCTTCATAACCATCGTAGTCGCATCGAATGAGCGACCATTTCTCTTGTCGGTCAATTATCTGAAAGGTGTCATCCTTCAATAGTTGGTTCACCATTTCCGCCTTGTCGGACGGGGAACTTCGCATAGGAACGGCACTTAAAAAGCAATAACCTGTCATAGTTTTCCCCTTTCGATAGATAGGACGATACGTTCTATTAGGTTGTCTTCCTTATTCTTGCGTGGGTCGTATTGCGATTTAAGGTTATATCCGAACAAGCGGGCGAAAGTTTGGTAGAAGCCGGCACGTATTTTACCTCTCAACTCGTCCACCAGCACGTATGAAGTTCTTCCCGTCTCTCGGTCTATCAGTTTCAGTAGAACCATCCCTTGGGATATAGTGCAGGCTTTCAGCTCATCGCTAAAATCGGCCAGCAAGTCTTTTTCAGCCTGTTTGATAGCTTCCTTGCGTTGGCGCTTGGGCATGTCGGCTATGCGGAGTTCCAGTTCATCCAGTCTCTGCTTACCAATTTTGGCATAAGGCAACATCTTTTTTACGTTGCGTATGAGTTTCTGATTCTTTCGAATCTCCTTTTCAGTGAGGAGTGAGGCTGATTCAACTACTTTTACCTCGTTGAGGCGGTAGTATGGAATCGTGTCGCCGTCAACTATGATGCCAAAGCGTACCTTCCGTGTGGCATCCATCTGTGCCTTAGCTGTTAGTGGGGATCCAAGAGCAGCGGCAATGAGGATTATGAAGAGAGTCTTTTTCATAATAGTCTTCATAAATTTCCTCTATAACTCAAAAATGTCGAAAATATTTTGTATTTTTGCACCATGAAAAACAAGTTGGCCGATTTTAACTTTTTTTATAGCCTACTCCTTCCGGTAGTACTCTTTGGAGTTCGCTGCCACTACCGTCGATTCATGGTAAGAGGAAAAGAGAATATCCCTTGGGGCAAGCCTTTCATCATTGCTCCTTGCCATCAAAATGCCCTTATGGATGCCCTCGTCATTCTGCAGGCCATGGGTCGTAAGACCGTTTTCTTGGCTCGTGCCGATATTTTTCAGAACCCTGTGGCACGATTTTTCCTCACTTGGCTTCGCATCAGCCCTGTCTACCGTATTCGTGATGGGCGCGAGTCGCTATCGCGCAATGAAGACATCTTCAACACCTCCCGTCAGGTGATTGAGCAGCGTGTCCCGCTCTGCCTTATGGCAGAAGGCACTCACAACGACCGTCACCAGCTGCTGCCTCTGGTTAAAGGTATGTTCCGTATCGCTGGTGCCACGCAGAGCGAGTTGGGCGACCAACCCCTCTATATCCTCCCGGTGGGTCTCGACTACGACCACTACGAGTGTCTCTATCACAGCGTTTGCGTCAATATCGGCAAACCGATTGACGTACGCCAGTTCATGGATGAGTTCGAGACCAACGAGCCGGTGGCTCTCAACCAAATGCGTCGAGTCCTCACCACATCGCTCAAGGCGCAGATGCACCATGTGGGGAGTAAAGAACGCTACGACGATGAGTTCGCATATTGCCATCTCTCTACGCCAGATACCCTTCGCCAGCTCCATCTTTCCAACAATCCATGGGGTCGGTTCATGGCGCGTAAGTATACCAGTGAATATGTCGCTACTCTTCCCGAAGAACAGCGTCAGCCCCTTTACGACCAGGGGAATGCCTATGCCGAAGATTGTCGTCGTCGTGGCATACCGCTGTGGTTTGCTTCAAGAAACATGTCGCTAGGCAAAAGCTTGATTTGTCTGCTGGTAGCGTTGCTCTCCATTGCAGCCATCGTTCCTATATGGAATTACTGGCTTCTTAGTAATGCGGTAGTCTATCTGCCCACCCATCTCTTTGTGCGTCGCAATATCAAAGACCCCCAGTTCCGCAGTTCGGTCAACTATGGTATCCGCTTGCTGCTGCAATTCATATATGCGATTGTCATATTTATTGTCTTCACCTGCCTACATGGAGTCCTTTGGGGCGTGGGCATGGTGCTTCTTGGTATAGTTAGTGCATGGGTCACGCCTCGCATCTTTATCCTGCTACGCGACGCATGGTATGGGCTGAAGCAGCATCTCCATTAATAGAGTTGCTAGAGAGAGGGTGAGCAATAGTGCATGGGGTGGAAATTTCGCACCTGAATGGCTTTGAGGAACTGAAGAGGGCCTCGGAGCATCTCCTGACCTAGACGAGGGTCTACAGGGAACATGGCGTGGTCCAGAGTGGGGTGGTCGGCTTTAATGTCGCGTAGGATGGATAGGAAGAGTTTCTCCATTTGCTCTGTAGTGATTTTGACGCGGCTGGCCATGTCTTCTTCACCGTCTTCTAAGAAATACCAGTTGTTGCAGTCGCCTGCATGGAACAGCGTGGTGCCGTCGCGTAGCGTTACTACGGTGCTGACTCCCACATCGGTCGAGTGATAGGCTTGAAGAGTGAAATGGGGTGTTTCCACAGACTCGCCGAAACGCAGTATGGCAAGGGGGAGTGACTTGTCAATCCTACGCCGTCGTACGGTGTCGTATGAAGGTAGCAGGTGCCAGCCCTCCTCTCTGCGTGTTTCACACCAACGCACTATGTCGGGATTGAAGTGGTCTTCATGGAAATGGGACACAATAAAGTAGACCTCTTTCTCCTCTCGCTCAGCCTCTTCTAAAAACTTGGGCAGTTTGCCTTCTGGGTCGCGCCAATAGTCGTAGACAATGAGAAGGTCGTTGTCACTATAAACGAAACAACTGTGATATATGTAGTGAAGTGGCATTCTATTGGGTGTTATTCAGCACAGCAAACGCTTGTCAGAAATCTTTAGGCATGAATTGGATGGTGATATACTGTTCGTCGAAACGTATGTCTTCTAGGGTGATGCGTTCAAATAGGGGTGCCATCTGCTCACTTTTGCCTAGGGCAAGCAGCAGATGATTGCCTCCAAGCGTTTCCACTATGTTCATGCCCGGCTGGTTCTTGGCCTGGTTGAGCGCTGTGCGTACCATAAATTCGATGGCCGCCCCACCGCCATAAGAGACGAATACGTCGGTGTCGTTTATGCGTTCTATCGTGATGTCTAAATCCACTGAACCCATCAGTGGCACAGCGTATGAGATGCGTATTGTGCGGTTGTCATTGTATGAGAGGGGGAGGCTTTTGCCCATTTTACGTTCAAAGAGTTGCTCCACCTCGCGGTATGTAAGCCTGAATTGCATGATAAATCTTTTTTGTCAAAATAACGTGTATGTGGAAAAAAAATTGTATCTTTGCACTCCGAATTATTAAATGATATTACTATGAAAGTAAGAGAACTTGTCGAGAAATTGAACCTCACGGTGCTGTCTGGTGCCGAGGGTCTAGACCGTGAAATCGATGGCTGCTATGTGTCCGACCTACTGAGCGATGTGATGGGCAATGCCGAAATGGGCAACGTATGGGTGACACTGCAAGTGCATAAGAATGTGATGGCTATCGCCTCCCTAAAAGAGTTGGCCTGTGTGATATTGGTGAAGGGTCAGACGGCTACCGAAGAGACCCTCGAGCAGAGCAACGAGGAAGGGATTCCATTCCTCAGCACTACTATGGAGACCTTCGAGACCGCAGGCAAAATATACGAATTAATTAAGAATTAAAAATTAAGAATTGAAGATTGAAAAACTGGTGATTGGTGAAGGAGGAATTGACCAATAACCGCGCCAGCCATTTTTCAATTTTCATTTTTCAATTCTCAATTCTCAATGACTCCCTTTAAAGCGGATTTGCATATCCACACAGTGCTCTCGCCCTGTGGCGACTTGGAGATGAGCCCCACGGCTATCGTGGAGCGTGCTCTGGCTCGTGGGTTGGATATGATCGCTATCACCGACCACAATACCACCCGTCAAGTCAAGGTGGCACAGAAGGTAGGACGCGAACGGGGGTTATTTGTGCTGGGTGGTGTGGAGGTCACGTCTCAGGAAGAGGCTCACTGTCTTTCCTATTTCGAGACCGATGAGCAGCTGGACGAGTTCCAGTCATTCCTTGACCAACATCTGCCTCCTATCCCCAACGACGAGGACCGTTTCGGCTACCAACTGATAGTAGACGAGAACGACGAAATCGTTGGAGAGGAAGAGTACCATCTGCTGAATGGTATCGACGTGGACATCGATGGCATTTACGAGGAGGTGCACCGCATAGGGGGGCTTTTTGTCCCGGCACATGTCAATAAAGGAACCACCTCGCTGACTAGCCAGTTGGGTTTTGTGCCACCCGACCTAAAGGCTGATGGGTTGGAAATTAACCGCTTTACCACCAAAGAGGAAATGCTGAAGAAGTTCGCCTATCTCAAACGGTTCAACTTCATCACCGACAGCGATGCCCATTTCATCGACAATGTGGGCGATGTCTACAACGTCATCTACATGGAACACCGCACCTTCGCCGAGTTCCGCATGGCTCTCAAAGGCGAAGACGGCCGCTATATCGACACCATGGCCTTCCGCGAAGCTCCGCTGAAGAAGATAATGTAATCAGATGCGGCGGATTTGCAATATCGCAAATCCGCCGCATATAGAACATTAGCCAAGTTGGTTTTGTCTGGTCTTTTTCTTCGCAACAAAAGGTCTTATTCATTATTCTTGGCTAGACGCACCGAGTAGCCAAACCAAGGGTCAGATGTGCCAGTCGTGCTCACAGTGCCAGCCGCAGTAAGGGATGTCTTTACGCTCATATAACGCTTACCATTCCCATTGTCCGCAGGTGTGGAGGACCAATAGTAGCCCCAGTGGCCCGCGTGTTCGACAGAAGTCAATCCTCTATTGCCAGCAGCAGGTAGGAATAAAGCTCCTGCGGCCTCCATGGCTGCCCACTCATCGGCATCATAGCGGTTCCGCCAGTTGTAGCCTGATGTGAACGAAACACCTGCCGGTGTTGTCCAGTTGTCAGGCAGGAAGATTGCGCCAAAAACCCCGTTCACACTGCCGACGCCACGCTTGCTTGAAGCATTAGTGCGGGATCTGTACAGATAATACCACTCATCCTTCGAGAGTGTCCGCCATGGATTGGAGGCATTGCTGCCACCGCTGATGGCATCTCCCCAGTCCGAAAAGGTGCTGTAATCGTCATAATAATCGTAGCCTATAGTCATGAGCGTGGGGTTGTCGCCTGTGCCCCATCCGAACAAGTCTATCCAGCCGTTGTACGTGTCGGAAATGTTGTTGTTGTCGCTGCCGCTTACGGTTCCTCCGTAATACCCACCACCATCAGCTGTCTGTGTTCCAACATAGTCCCACTGGTGTTCGGCGAAACGCCACGAACCCGTGCTGGCACGGTACTGCAAGTTGCCCTTGGCAAAGCATACCTGCTCTGTGGCGCTGATAGAGAAGGCCCCTGTTAGAGACTGCGGTGTGATGAAGGTGATGTCGTCGCTTCCCAATGTGATAAGGGTGTATTGGCTGCGGACAACATTGATGGCACGGTTGGCTGTTTTAACGCAATAGCCGCCTTCATCGGTGTTCATCACTATCTCAAGGCCGCTGTAGCTTCCTTCGGGCAGGTAGATATAGAAGTCCTTGCCGTTAGCAATGCTCTGAGGTGTGGCACAAGTGAGCTTGGTGGTGTTCTTGCCGCCTGACACATGGACCAGTTCGGGGTCTCCGCCGTTATAATCCACACTGAACGTGCCGTTAATCGGGCTATTGGTGGTGATGGCAATACTGCTGATACTGGTGCTAGACTTGGTCAGGTGTAGTTTCAGTACGCCGCAGAGGTTCTTGAAGGCAAGCTCATTGCTGCCGCTCTCAGCATACATCGGAAACTCGTTGATAGAACCCGCCACATAGGTCTGCGTAGCAGGCAGGAAGATGTTCACGCCGTCGGTGGTCAGCGTGGAGGGATAGTAGGCGCGGAACGGTGCGTTGCCCGTCTCGCCGCTCACATTGTCAAACATTGCCACCGTGGCAGGAGTCTGAGGCGTGGCGGAGTAGATGCCGCTACCAGTGGTGCCATAGATTTTGATTAGGTCGCCGGCCACCCAATTGATGGCTGTGCCGTCGAGGGCGGTTTTGGCGGAGACGCAGACCTCCATCGTGGCGCGGAACTGTGTGCCGTTGCCACTCACCTCCTTTTTGCAGGAAGTCAAACTGATTAGTAAAAACAATGTCACTAGTGATACTATACAGACTTGAACTTTTCTCATATCTTTCTTGCTTTTTAGGATTAATTACTAGTCGAAATCGTTTCCGCCATAGCTGTCGTTGCCAGCTGTCAGACCCTCTGTTGAGCCAGCTGTCTGTGGCTCTACGACTGCACCACTTGCTTGAAAGCCCTTTTCGACGCGGGCATCAATCAGATCAACCATCGGAGCGTCGTACTCCTGTTTGTTTCTTTCTATCATTATACACAACCCAGTTATTTACCATCGGGCACTTCGGCTCTTTTGCCCGATACCCGTAGGGCAGAGTTGTTGAATTTCATTCCAGTAAGGCATGTAAAAAAAGAAGCGCGGGTATCAAACTCATCGTTTATCCCGCACACGGGGCTCTGGCAAGCCTTCTAACCGAGGATAAACAATGCCGAGCCCACGCTGTGACAATATACAAAATATGTATATATCACACCTATAGGCGCCGACTTTGTTCTATCACGCGGTTAGATATGAATGTGCCAGATTCGTGTGCCGCAGATAAAACGCTGCTTCAGCGTCTTTTTTTATTATGTTCTGTCTTCCACCCGTTTGCCCATCAATAGACAGGATGGTAGACGTTGCAAATATACAACTTTTTTCTTATTTGGAAAGATTATTTGTAGAAAAATGCCGTCACTCATTGTGATACGGCTCGTGGTGGAGGATGGTGAAGGCGCGGTAGAGTTGTTCCACGAAGAAGAGCCGGACCATCTGGTGGTTGAAGGTCATCTGTGAGAGGGATATCTTGTCGTGGGCGGCGGCATAGACCGAGGGGGCGAATCCGAAAGCGCCTCCCACCACAAAGACTAGGTGCCGTGTGCCGGCATTCATCTGTTTCTGAATATACTGCGAAAAGCCTACAGAAGTGTGCTCCTTTCCATGTTCGTCAAGTAGCACGATACGATCAGCCCCTTCCAGTCGTTTGAGAATCAGTGCTGCTTCACGTTCCTTGATTTCCTCCGCCGAGGCTCCTTTCTGGTCTTTCAGCGAGGGTATCACCTCCAGCTCGAAGTTCACATAGTGCTTAAGCCGTTTGACATACACGTCAATGCCTTCTTGGATATAGGGGATGTCGGTCTTGGAAACGACTAGGAGTTTGATGTTCATTTCTTGATAAATAGAAGGGTGATAAATGGAGCTAGTTTGCGGCAGTCAGTTTTACGGATGAATAGGTTGACCATCTTGGCCGCCAACCGTTTGAGCCCTCTGCGGTGGCTGTTGTAGTAGCCCAGTTCCACCTCCACTGTGGCGTGGTAACGATCCACTATCCGCTGGTATCTTTTGATGGATAGAATGCGTTCTGTCCAGTTGCCTGTGGCGGGGTCGCAGGTGTTGTAGTTGTCGACCCGTATGTTGGGAATGTGGGTGTCTACGGCAATAAGGATGTCAGGGTAGGTCAGTCCACGTGTATCGGATGCCCATACGTCGGCGTCCAAATCCGGCATATCTGGGTAGTTTCTGAGGATAAATTGTTTGCGTAGTTGGAAATAGCCGGTTTTTCCGCCGTGTCCCAATTCGTCTTGCATCATGATGCGCCGCAACCTTTTCTTCACCCAGGGATTGAAAGGCGTAGAGCCGGTGGTGAAGAGCATAAACAGGTTGGGATTGATGGCGTAAAGGTAGTAGAAAAACACCTCCAACTGGTAGATGTGTTCAATCACATCCATTCCCAGCACTGCGTCTGGCACTACCCCATTTTCCATGCACCATTGTTTCAGTTCTTTGGAGTCGCCTTGTAGTATAATATCGGGCGAAAGACCCACTTTGGCAGAGACTGCCTGCACTGCCTCTACGGCCTGAGGGTTGAGGTCGATATAGATCACCTTGCCGATGCCCATCTGTTTGGCCGTAAGGCTCAGAAAGCCATGACCTCCACCGTAGTCGACCATGATTATATCCTCCGCCTTCTTGCCCAATCGCTGTAGCATCAAGTTGATGCTGCGCTGGTAAATCTCTAGGTAATAATCAATGTTGGGCAGCATCCGCAGAATATAGTTACGGCTGTAGTCGCTGATTGGCAAACTGTCGTAGTCGATGTTTTTCAGTTGTTGAAGCATGGCAATAGGCTATAATTTCAGTAGTTTGCTAAGTATGGCATTAGGGCAGCGCATCAGCTGGTAGTAGGTGGTAGGCTGTGCCCCGTAAAGACTATAGGAGAACGCTATCTTCTCGTCCATGCTGCCCTCGAAGTCGAAACTGTGGCATCGCCCCGACAGCTCTTGCAGTATGAGCCAGAAGAGCATTGCCGACGTCCCGTTGGGGTGTTCGGGGTGGAGTGCGGAAAGCAGGGCGTAGGCGCAATTGTCGTCAAATGCCACAAATCTTGCCCCTTGCAGTGTCCCCTCGCCGTCGCGCAGCCCAAGTAGTAGACCTTGCTCTCGGGCTTTCGTGGTGGCTATTACGCGTACCATAAAGTCTTGGCTAAGGAGGTCCTTCTTTCCACGCTGTTGCCAATAGGCTTGGTGAAATTGTGCAAAAGCCTCAGGGGTGAGGTTCCAGTCGGGCGTCAAGGTCTTCTCAGCACGGCGTATCTGCCGCTGCCGTCGGCTCTTGTCGAAGTGGTCAAAGAGGCGTTGGGGGTCGGAGATGTCCTCCAATCGGTATGTGACGCGTGGAGTGCGGGTGTATTCTTTCCACCCGTCCAGCTCGGTCAGTCCAGGGGCAAAGTTCTGCAGGAATAGGGCAAGTCGCAGGTGGCGAATATGTGCCCTCAGCTGAATGTCGGCGTAGTTGTGGTCAGCACCTAGGCGGTACCAAGGGCCGTTGTATTGTGTCAGTTGAGGTTGCACAATATATCTTATCCCCAGTTTCTTCCCCCGAAGGTAGGGCAGGGCGGCAGTGATGTTCCCGTTGTCGTCGTGGGCTAGTGCCACGTCCCATTGCTTGTCGTGGCACACTGTCTCCATCCACCAATATTGCAGAAACAGAGGAATCTGTGACCCCTCTGTTTCGCATAATTCTTTGTATGTGTCCTTATTGCTGATGATGGCTTTCTTTGTTATCAGAGTTCTCAGAAAAATCAGAGTATTTCGATTATCCCGATAACTCTGATTATTCCCTCCATTCTCTTACTGTATCACCACTGTCACGCGGTTGTTGGCCAAGCGTCCGCTGTAGGTGTTGTTGTCGCCCACGGGGTCGTCTTCGCCCTTGGCCATCACCTCAATGCGGTTCTCGGCAATGCCACGTTTCATCAGTTCTTTCTTGATTTCCACGGCGCGCTGACGCGACAGGCCCATGTTGTAGGTCTCGGTGCCTACATTGTCGCAGTAGCCGGTCAGCAGCACTTCCAATCCTGCCTCCTGTTTTAGGTAGCTGGCCAGATTGTCCAGCTCAGGAATATAGGATGGCTGTATGGTGGCATCGTTGGGGAAGAACTTGATGTCGGCAAAGGTTTTGGCATCTTTGGCGGCGCTAGGCAGCAGGTCGACCTTCTTGGAGCTGAAGTCCACGATGAGGCCCACGCGAATTAGGTCGTCGGTAGGCTGTGGGTCGGTGAAGTAGGAGGCATCCTTCCAGTAACGCCAGTCCACTTCTGCCACCTTATAGCTGACTTTGTTCTTCAACTCTTTCTCAATGAGAATATCACGGAAGTAGTCGAGCGAAATCAGTGCCTCCATCTGAGCTTTGGCGGCTATCTCGTCGTGCTGGTCTTGGTCCGTAATGGTGGGGTTGACGGCAAAGATAGCGCAGATGTGCATCGGAATACGTCCCGCGGTGGTGAGATAGTCCATCACAGGGTCGAACGTACCCCAGTCGCGCTGGTTGTCTTTCTGCCATTTCAACTGACGGAAATCGTTGTAGTTGTAATTGATGTAGTAGAATGTTTTGCCGTCGAAGGCGGTGAACTTCCATACGGTGTCGTATGCCGACTCGCGCACTTTGTGCTTGCCGCCCATATCGATGATGGGCTCGGTTTTCTTGCCCTTTTTGCTCATGTCGGCCATGGTCACCTGCTCATAGAGGCCGCCAGGCGTGGGATGCCAGTTGGTGTCTGCCTTGTTGCGGAGCCACAGGCGTTTGTTGTTACCTTCGCGGACAATCTCGGTGGTTTGCTTTTTCTTGCGGTACTGTGCTTGTACTTGGGTGGCAGGCATAAGGAACAAGGCTGCCAGGCAAAATATTATGAGACGCTTCTTCATCATCTGGTTGATAAGGTCTTAGGGTTCTTGTTTCTGGGTTTTCTGTGTTGATATTTGCGGGGATAACGCAGTTTGTGTCGGTTTATTGTGTGAGGGTGTTATTTTTGGTGTTGACATCCTCGGCGGTCGGGTCGGTAATGGTGCCGTTCTCGCACACCAGCAGGCGCGACTGGAATTTGTCGATCATCATAAAGTCGTGGGTGGAGATAAGCATGGCGGTGCCTGTTTGTTGGTTGATGTCGACAAGCAGCTGCATGATGTCCGACGAAGTGGCAGGGTCGAGGTTCCCAGTCGGCTCGTCGGCGAGTATGAGGCTGGGATTGTTGATCAGCGCACGGGCAATGCCGACGCGTTGCTGCTCTCCCTCCGAGAGGTGGGGAATACGGGCTTCGGCCTTGTCGGCTATCCCGACGGCGTCCAGCGTCTTCCTAATCTGAGGGTCGATGTCGGAGTTTTTCCATCCTGTGGCACGTAGCACAAATGCCAGATTGTCGTACACGTTACGGTCTTTCAGCAGGCGGAAATTTTGAAACACGATGCCGATGCGCCGTCGCAGCAGGGGGATTTGTCGACGGCGTAGGTGTACCAAGTCGAAGCCACACACTTCGGCTTCACCATGGTCTATGGTGCGGTCGGCATAGAGGGTCCGCAGCAACGAGGTCTTGCCCGTGCCGCTCTTGCCAATGAGATATACAAACTCGTTGGCGGCGACCTCAAGGCTCACGTGGGTCAGCAGCGGGCCTTCGTCATGGCTGATAGTCACATCTTTGAGTGATATAATGGGGGATTCCATAGATACATTATTTCAAAATGCAAAAGTACTACTTTTTTTCGTAATAACGAGTTCGCGACAGGTTTTTTTTTAACGTTTGCCTGTTGATGCCTTCCGAACGCTGCAATGCATGAGCCGATTGCCGTCCGTAACCATTTGATTACAAAATGTGTGGCCGTTGTTGTCACCATGCCTTTGGGTGTTCATCGTTAAACAACCGTTCCTTCACCAATTCTTGTTCATTTCTGCAGTGGAAAAGGGGTTGAATTGTGGTTGGAGAAGGATTGCGGGAGGGGTAAAGTCAGTTTGAGAGGATCGTGAGAGGGAGGTGAGAAGGAGGTGGGAAGGAGGTGAAAAGGAGGAGGGAAGGAGGTGAGAGGTAAAAGGCCTGTCTATCGGCGCCAGAAGGAGGGGAAGAAAAGGATGATGACGGTGAGGCATTCGAGGCGGCCCAGCACCATGAGGAAGGAGCAGATGAGCTTGGCAGCGACGGTGAAGCCGGCGTAGCAACCAAACCCACCGCTGAGTCCCAGTCCGGGGCCGTAGCCCGTGATGCAGGCGATAACCGCGCCTATCGACTCGGTGGCATTGATGCCGCTGAGCATCAAGAGCATGATGCCTAGGAATATGGCGATAGCATAGACTAGGAAGATGACCATCACGTTGGTGATGATGCTGGGGGCGACAGGTTTGCGGTTGAGGCGCACAGGGTTTACCGCCTGGGGGTGGAGCTTGTCGCGCAGTATCTTTCGCACATTACGTATGAGGATAAGCACGCGCATGGCCTTCAGTCCGCCAGTGGTAGAACCAGCCATACCGCCGCAGAGCGACAGCACCACGAAAAGGAAAGTGATGGGCACCCACCAATTTTGGGTGTCGGCGGCCAGTGAGCCGGTGGTGGTAAGCACGCTTATGGTCTGCACGATGCCGCATCTGAGCGAGTCGCCCCAGTCAAATCCCATATTGAAGCGGAGGGCGAAGACGACAAAGATAGCGGCGACAAGGTATATGGAAATGTAGAAGAAGAATTGCTCTAGCTTGTTCTGCAAACGGTCCCAGTGGAAGGTGAAGAAGTTGTAGAGCATGGCGAAGTTGATGCCGCTGAGCAGCATGGCGAGGGCAACGATGTATTGCTGGGTGTGGGTGAGCCGTTCGAGGCTGTTGTTGTAGATGGAAAAACCTCCCGAGGAGATGTTGGTGAAGGTGATGTTGACGGCATCCCAAACGTGCATGCCGTTCTTCCACAATGCCACGACGAATACGGCTGTGAGCAGCAGGTAGATGCCAAGGGTTTGCCGCACGGTGGCGGTCATAGAGGTGGCCTGCTTGCCGGTGTTGTCGGCACCCGATGCTTCGGCAGTGTAAAGGCTGTATTTGTTAATGCCCAACGAGGGCACCAGCGCCAGCACCAGTAACACGATGCCGAAGCCGCCAAACCATTGTGTCATGCTGCGCCAAAGCAGAATAGAGGAGGGCAGCCACTCGACCGCCGAGAAAACGGTGGCACCAGTCGAGGTGATGCCAGAAGTGGACTCGAACAGAGCGTCGGCAAAGGTGTGCAGCACACCTGTGGAGAGAAAAGGCAACGTGCCGAAGAGGGGCATCACCAACCACATGGTGACAACCAAGAGGTAGGCCACCCGACGGTCGGTAGGGCGCTTGGCACGGTGGAATCGCACTAGCAGCAACAGACCTACGTTGAAGGTGAAGAGACCCGACGCCAAGATGGGCGAGGCAGTGCCGTCAGCAAAGTGCAGTGCGGGGATGAGGCAGCTGAGTATCAAGAGCCCTTCGACCATCAGCAGTATGCCGATGAAGCGTAGTATGTAGGTTAGGTTCTGCGTAGTGGGTGGGTTTTGAAATGATAGGTTGTTTGAATTTTCTGATATTTGGATTTTGGAATTAATAGCCTCTGCGCCAGTAGGAGGGAGAGAAGATGGCTACTAGAGCGAAAAGTTCCAGTCGGCCGGCAAGCATGAGAAGGGTAAGTGTCCATTTGGCGAGGTTGGGCAGGAGGGTGTAGTCGAGGTTGCCGCCTAGGTTGTTGATAAGGGGCGAGGGGCCTAGGTTGCTGATGTTGGCGGCTGCCATGCAGATGGCGTCGGGAATGGAGCAGCCGCAAAGGGTCAGCACAAAGGCACCTCCCACGATGAAGGCGATGTAGAGGAAGACGAAGGCGAAGATTTTGTTGATATAGTCGTTTTCGACCGGCTTGTCGTTCACTTTGACACGGAACACGGCGTTGGGATGCATCATGCGGGTGAAGTAGTTGCCCACGTATTTCATCAGGATGAGGATGCGGCGCAGCTTGATGCCGCCACCCGTGGAACCCGCCGAGGCGCCTACGATGATGAGCAGAAAAGTCAACACGCTGACAGCAAAAGACCAATGGGGTGGCTTGGGAATGTAGAAGCCGCAGGTGGACATGGTTGAAGCGATGTGGAAGAGGCTGTAGTGGAGCGAGGTGAGGAGGTCGTTGCCGACAGCCTGGAATGCAATGGCACACAATAGGCATGAGATGAGGAAGATGAGGGTGTAGGTGCGCAGTTCCTCATTGCGTGCCAGATGGCGCCAACGCAGAGTAAAGAAACGGTAGAGAATGGCTACATTGATGCCGCTGAGGAACATGAAAAGGGTTACGACTACCATGCTGCCTCCGCTTAGGATAGAGACCCCGCCGCTGTGGGTGACAAAGCCGCCGGTAGAGACGGTGCTGAACGCCAGGCAGAGGGCGTCGACAAAACGGGTGCCGGTGAGTATGAGGCCGATAAACATGATAAGCGTGATGAGAGAGTAGATGGCCCACATGCGGGTGACGCTACGTGCCAATCGAGGGTGCAACTTGCGCTGTTGCGTGCCAGAGAACTCGGCCTCGTAGATTTGGCTGGCACTGGCGTTGAGCTTGCGCAGAATGGCGACGACGAAGAGCATCAATCCCAAGCCTCCCACCCATTGGGTGAGGGCGCGGTACACGAGCAGGCTCTCGGGCAGCTCCTCGGGGTAGGGCACTACTGACGACCCTGTGGTAGTGAAGCCGCTGAAGGATTCGAAGACGGTGTCGGTGAAAGAGGCGAGTCCGCCGGTGAGGAGGTAGGGCAGCGTGCCGCAGAAGGGGATGGCCAGCCATACGGTGAGGGTTACCCAGTAGCTTTCGTCCTCTTTGAGCTCGTACTCGGCATTCCTGCCTACGATGTTGCGCAGGAATAGTCCCAACATGAGGATGAGTGCGGCCGAGAAGGCAATGGCAAATTGGGCTCCGTCGCGTGAGTAGAACGACACTGCCAGCGGTAGGGCAAGGCTGATGGCCATATAGACCAACATCATGCCGGTAAGACGCGCAATCAATTTGAAGTTGAACTTGCGCAGTCCCAACTGCTGGTAGGGGTTGAGCTCGGTGAGTGGCCGTTTATGGAATTTTGCAGACAAGGTGTTCGGACGTTTATGGGGAGTGTGAAGTAGTCTATTCAAACAGCTTGGCCACTTGCTCCATCACCTTTGGGAGGGCAAAGACAACGACTTTGTCTTTCGCCTTGAGCTGGGTGTCGCGGGTGGGGAGGATGGTTTCGTTGCCACGGATGATGCCGCCGATGGTGGCTCCATGGGGCAGGTTGAGTTCGCGGATGGTATGGCGGGTGGCGGGGGCCCATTTCCCGACATTGAATTCGATGAGTTCGGCGTTGGTGCCGCTGAGCCACTTGCTACGCACGGCGTCGCCCTTGACGATAAAGCGCGAGATGTAGCTGGCGGTAATGAGTTTCTTGTTGATAATGGTGTCGATGCCTATGTCTTGTGAGAGGCTGATGAAGCCGGTGTTCTCTACGAGGGCAATGGTGCGCTTGACGCCCAGTTTCTTGGCGTGGAGACAGGTGAGGACGTTGGTCTCGGACGAGTCGGTGACGGCGATAAAGGCATCGGTGTTTTGCAGACCTTCTTCTTTCAAGAGTTCGATGTCGGTGGCATCGCCATTGATGATGAGGGTGCTGTTGAGCAGGGTGGCAGCCTCTTCACAACGGGGGCGCGATTCTTCGATAAGGGTGATGCGGATGCGCTCCTCGAGCGTCATGGCGGCATAGCGTCCCACACGTCCGGCACCGACAATCATGGCCTTCTTGATAGAAACATCGTGTTTGCCAGAGACATGCTTGATGGTCTCCAGCTGGTTGGGTCGGCTGATGAGATAGGCGAGGTCGCCCTGTTGGAATACGGTGTCGGCATGGGGAATAATGGTCATGCCGTTGCGCAAGATGGCGACGATGCGTACCTGCAGGGTGGTGTAGGTTTGTACCAGCTCTTGGACGCTGTGGTTGATGACGGGCGAGTCGGCCTCGAGGTGGATGAGATACATGGTGAGCAACCCGCCCGAGAAGTCGAAAAATTCGGTGGCGACAGAGTTGTTGAGGAGGTTGGTGATCTCCTTGGCGGCGATGCGCTCGGGACACACCATCTCGTCGACGCCCAAGTCGCGAAACATGTCGCGATGCTTGGGGAGGAGGAGCTCGGCATTGGTGATGCGCGCCACGGTTTTTTTAGCCTTCAATTTCTTGGCAAGCACGCAACTGATGAGGTTGATGCTCTCGTCGTGCAGCACGGCTAGAAAGAGGTCGCAGTCGCCCACATTGGCATCGGAAAGAACCTGCGGAGAGGTGGACGACCCCGCTATGGTGAGGAGGTCGGTATCTTTCTCTAACCGTTTCAGTAGCTCTGAATTAGGGTCTACTACGGTGATGTTGTGCTTGAGTTCGGTCAATGATTTGGCAAGGTAGAAACCCACTTCGCCGTCGCCTGCTATGATAATGTTCATGTGTCCGTGTATGTTCTTTTTTTTGGAGGTGCAAAAGTACAAAAAAATGTCCACATAGATAAAAATATTGCGTTATTCCAAAAAAAAGAGGTATTTTTGCAAATTATTTTCAAATTAATAGTTTCAAAACTACAACATCACAGAGTATGGAAATAACTCGTACTTTCGACCTTTTGGACCACCTTGTCACCAATTTTCCCGATAAGGAAGATATTTTGGCTTGTAAAGAAAAGGGCGAATGGGTGCGCTATAGTACCCACGATTACTATAAGTATTCTCATTATTTGGCCTACGGCCTATTGGAATTTGGTCTGAAACGCGGCGACCGCGTCATCACGATGTCGGCCAACTGCCCCGAGTGGAACTTTATCGATATGGCGTTGGCCATGACGGGCATTATCCATGTGCCAGTCTATCCAACCCTCTCGGCCGACAATTACCAATATATCTTCACACATAGTGAGGCACGATATGTATTTGTCAGCAACAGCGTGTTGCTCAAGCGCATCCGCCCAGCCCTCGCCAATATGGAGAATCCACCAACTATTTTCACGTTGGCAAGCATCGAGGGCGAGCACCGTATGTTGGAAATCCTGAAGGCGGGCATCGCCAGTCGCGAGAAGAACGCGCCTCGGGTGGAACAAATCAAGGATTCTATCAAACCCGACGATTGGACCACCCTCATCTACACTTCGGGTACGACGGGTGACCCCAAGGGAGTGATGCTTTCGCACCGCAACATGTGCTCCAACTTCCTTGCGCACGAGAAGGTGAACCCGATGACCTCTGACTGTAGGGTGCTCAGCTTCCTACCGCTCAACCACATGTATGAGCGCAGCATGAACTACCACTTCCAGACCAAGGGCGTGAGTATATACTATGCCGAGAACATGGGCACGATACAGCAGAATATGTGCGAGATACAGGCGCATGGATTCTGCGCGGTGCCTCGCGTGCTGGAAATGGTGTACGACAAGTTGTATGCTGCCGGCAAGGACTTTTCGGGCCTCAAAAAGAAAATCTATACCCGTGCATTCAAGCACGGTGCCCGATACGACTATACACTGCTGAAGAAGGTGTCGTTGGGCTACCAGATTTCGCAACGCTTCTTTGACCACATGGTCTACCGCCACTGGCGTGAACGCTTTGGCGGCAACCGCCTCATTGTCATCACAGGGTCCAGCAGCATCCAGCCTAGGATGATTCGCACTTTCGCTGCCGCCGGTATCAATATTTATGAAGGCTATGGCCTCTCAGAAACGTCGCCCGTGATTGCGGTCAACGACCCAGCCCACGGCAACGTCCGTATCGGCACGGTGGGACCGGTGCTCAGTGGTGTGGAGGTCTCCTTTGCCGACGATGGCGAAATCCTCACCCGTGGCCCGCACGTGATGCTCGGCTACTTCAAAGACCCCGAATACACCAAACAGGTCATCGATGCCGACGGCTGGTTCCACACAGGCGACGTAGGTGAGTTTGTCGGCGGTATCACCGGCCCCAAATACCTCCGTATCACCGACCGCAAGAAGGATATCTTCAAACTCTCGGCTGGCAAGTATATAGCCCCGCAGCTGTTGGAGAACAAGCTTCGCGAATCGGAGTATATCGACCAGGCGATGGTGGTTGGCGAGAACGAGAAGAGCGTGGCCGTCATCATTTCGCCCAACTTCAATACCCTCCACTACTGGGCGTTGAAGTATCACCTCCACTATCGCGACAACGAGCAGCTGCTGGCCATGCCCGAGACCAGGGAGAAGTTTAAGAATGTCATCGACGACATCAACCGCAACTTTGCAGCCCATGAGCAAATCAAAGCCTTCCGTCTGGTTACCGACGAGTGGACTGCTGCCAACGGACTGCTGTCGCCGACCCTGAAGGTGAAACGCAATCTGCTCAAGGAAAAATACAAGACCCTCATCGCCGACATCTACGGCAAGGAGGCTGCCTCCTCCAACCCCCTCTTCTCGGCCTTCCGCAGTGTCGACCTCCCCAACTTCGGCTTTGGCAAGCGTAAGTAGAGTCCTACATTAACCTGCTGTGGCGGATTTGCAATCATGAGCGGTCGAAAGATTCTTGATTAACAGTTACCCG
>CAMYZD010000023.1 GCA_947303735.1 uncultured Bacteroidales bacterium
TATAAATAAATTATTGTATATCAAACATATAAATCAAATATTTCCGAAGTATTGCGTAATAGGAGTAATCGGAAAAACAAAAACCAACTTCAGATAAAATTTAATGAATATCATCTAGGTGTATATATCCAAGATGACTTGTTTTATGGAAAAATTTCTCCCAAAGATTATGATTGGTGTGCAAAAGTAGACTTGAAAGACACTATGATGGGGATTTTTTATATAACCTCAGGAAATGGAAAATATGGTATTTTAAATTCGATGTTTGAATGTGTGTCAGCTCCACTGCTAGATGATATCATATTTGTCGATAGATATAAGACACCTAGTCCATATTTTGTAATTGGGGTAGAACTATTCCGATTTGTAATTGCAAAACAAAATGATAGGTTTATATTATTCAACACAACCAAATGTGAACGTGTTTTGGATGGATGTAGCAGGTTAGAGTATAAATTAACTAGGATTTCAAATACAGACTATATCGAATACGAAAAGGATGGACAGATAGGTTATGTAACACGTAATGGACTGGTGATAGATAAAAATAAATACGATTCAATCATAAAGTTTGATAGTTACTATTTGGTTTCAAAGAATGGAAAATATGGAGCCATAGATAATTTTGGGCGTGATATTTTTCCATGTAAGTTTGAAAATAAGGAGAGCGTCTATGAGGAATTTGAGGCACAAGAAAATAGTAAACGACATAGGAGATCGTCAAGGTCATATAATGAATCTCAACACTATTCTGAGTATGCTGGTAGCTATGCTCAAGATGAGATGGGTTATAGTGATGAAGACATAGACACAATTTTTGAGGGTGACCCAGAAGCTTATTGGAATATCGATTAATTAACAGATGACGATTCCCCAAATAATAAACGAACTTGACTCAATGGATTTGACAAAAACCAACGAGAGCAAAAAGTTTATAAGTTTTATTATTCCGCACATTGTGTCGGAATTACCCTGGCTACATCATCCCATATATCCAGGAACTATTATTTCTCGTTGCCGTAAAGATGCACCAAATCGGAATAAAGAGTCGTTTGGATGTAAACCAGCAGAATTAGTAAATGATTTTCAACGAGCATCTATTCCACATGAAAGTGTTTTTTATGGTGCGGTAGGAGATAGTAATTCTGAAGATGGTGATTTCATTGCAATGTTGGAGACTTCAAAATTGCATCGAGATAAATTGGCCAAAGGTCAAGAAGTAATATACGTTTCTAGATGGCGAGTGACCAAAGAGATTGACCCAGCACTGATTTGCCATCCGAATGTTTATGTTGACTCCAGGTCAAACGGTTTTGTCAACGAAATGCAAAGAAACTATAAGAGAAGGTTGCCAGATTGTCGTGTCGAAAAAGATTTTATACCTACATTTGACATGTTGGTTGAATTTGTAGCGAGACAATTTGCAAAAAGAGTTCGTGAAGGAGAAAATTTTCAATATATGATATCTGCATATTTTGCACACTTTTCCCTAAAAAAAGATGAAGGAATCATATATCCATCTGTACAATCAAAAGGAAGGTTAGGATATAACGTTGCGTTAAAGCAAGACGTAGTAGACAATAATCTTGAATTTATTAGCGCAGAAAAACATATTTTATATAAGGCAGACGATTATATGCAGTTTCCCGACAATACTTATTCCAGCGAACATCTTGCAGCATCTCTTGGTATAAGTTCTTTAGAAATACTTCCGATAATATAATGAAATTAAAACCCATTGCGTTTAATTTAGTGAGATTAACCATATGATGTTTAGGTAATTATAGTCAACTCATAAAAATAAAAAATCAACAACAAGAAAAATGAAAACCTTCGTCGTATATGGTGTAAAATGATAACGTTTGAGCAAGTACAATGCTTCAGGAAAACGCCCCTCTCCGATGTAAAGTCAACTATTTCCCTGTCGCTATCGGAGTTGGAAAATAAAATGTTGGAAATACCGAGCTAGTTATCATAATGGCTTTTGCCTTAAGACAAAAATAGAATACTTCACCCATATCACCGCCACTGACAAGCCCTATACCATAAGACTTCTGAAGCAATCGTATATTATCTGATATATTCATTTGATATATTCATTATCGAAACGTGTAATGGATAAAAAATGCTAATTTTATCCATTATATGCTTGTGTATTGAATAAACTCAAATCGGTCATTAGAAAGAAAAACGCCACGTAATTTATGGTGCAAAAATGTGCTATTTGGATTTTTTTGTATAACTTTGCACACTTATTGTATAGATAAAATAGATTCGTAACTGCATGAAAGCGTTAATGTTCTTTGTCAGCCTGTCGCTGCTGGTTGTTACCCACGAGCTGGGTCATCTCTGTTTTGCGAAATTGTTTCACACCCGTGTCAGACGCTTCTATGTCTTTTTTAACCCTATATTTTCAATTTTCAAGGCAAAAAAGTTTGATGGGAAGTGGCATTTCTTGTTTTTCAACAAGGAGACGCCTGAGTCGTGGGATGAGAAGAATCTGCGTCCCGAAGACCAAGACAATACGTTGTGGGGTCTTGGGTGGTTGCCGCTGGGCGGTTTCTGCGATATAGCGGGCATGGTTGACGAGACCAAGGACAGTAAAGACCTAGAAAGCCAGCCCCAGCCATGGGAGTACCGTACCAAGCCCCGTTGGCAGCGGCTGTGCATCATCTCGGGCGGTGTGTTGGTGAACTTTATCTCCGCGTTGATTATCTTTGCCGGAGTGTTTGCCCATTGGGGGTTTGATGAGTTGCCGCTACGTAATGCTAAGTTGGGATATGAGTATGACAAGGTTTTGATAGAGGAAGGTTTTCAGGATGGTGATATTATCTATGCTTTCGACGGGGTGGAGCAATATGACTTTGCCGAGGCTACACAAACGTTGGTGCTGCATACACCCAAGGAGGTGACGGTGATGCGTGGTGACAGCCTGGTGACGTTCGGTTTGAGCCAGGAACTTCTGAGCAAGATAGCGTCACGGAATCCTAAACGTATTTTGAAAGCACGCTACCCGTTTGTGGTGAAAGATTTCTCACCTGGGTCGGTGGGCAAACATTATGGCCTGCAGATAGGCGACAGCTTGGTGAGTATATGCGGTAGACCTACTCCTTCTGCCAATGATTTTATGACGGTAATTGGCGACTATGCCGACGACAGCGTGGTGGTGGGATTGTATCGCAACGGCCAGTACACCGAGGTGCGGGCCTTGTTGGGAGGCGATGGCAAACTGGGCATTTTCGCCGAGAACGATATGAGCAAGCTGTTCGTGGTGAACCACAAGGACTATACGTTGTGGCAGGCAATACCGGCAGGCATCAAGTATGGTGTGGAGACATTGGTTACTTACGTCACCTCGATGAAGGTACTCTTCACCCCAGGAGGTTTCCAAGGCTTGGGCGGTTTTATCACGATGGGGAGTATGTTCCCCAACACGTGGGATTGGCATCGTTTCTGGGATATCACTGCATTGCTGGCTATTGTTCTGGCATTTATGAATATTATTCCTATCCCTGGTCTGGATGGTGGTCACATTGTCATCACGCTGTATGAGATGATTACTCGCAAACCGGTGAATGAGAAAGCTCTTGATATAATCCAGAAGATAGGGTTGGCTTTCCTGCTGGCGCTGCTGATAGTGGCAAATGGAAACGACTTGATAAGGCTGTTTAACGGATGGATGAGGTGAGGAGGCCGATAGGGGAGTTCGAATAATTTGAGTTGTAGCCCACGATGAAGAAAATAGACCGGCTCATATTAAAGTCTTTTCTCGGCCCGCTGTTGTTGACCTTTGCCATAGCGGTGTTTGTGCTGCTGATGCAGTTTGTGTGGAAGTATATTGACGACTTGGTCGGCAAGGGGTTGGAATTTGGCGTGATAGCGGAACTGCTGATGTATGCTTCCGCTACTTTTGTGCCGATGGCACTGCCTATAGCGGTGTTGTTCGCGTCGATTATGACGATGGGCAATTTCGGTGAGAAGTATGAGTTGGTGGCTATGAAGGCCGGTGGTATTTCGGTGAGCCGAGTCATGCTCCCTATGGCATTGGTGGCGATGTTGCTGATGGGCGTAGCCTTCTATTTTGCCAACGATGTGTTGCCGGTGGCAATGTACAAATATCGCTCTACGCTGTATGACATACAACGCAAGAAACCAGCTGTCAGCATTAGGCCAAGTGAGTATTACGATGAGATTGACGGTTATGTGATTCGGGTGAACAAGAAGGATGTCGATGGCCGTACAATGCGAGATATTATCATTTATGACCACACCCAGGGTATCAATCGCACGAATGTCATTGTGGCCGACCGTGGCTATATGCAGTCGACTCCTGACAACCACTATCTGGTGTTTACTCTCTACGACGGCTATTCCTATAATGAGCCCCTTGACGGGGAGAATTATGAGAAGCGACCGCTGACGAGCATAGGGTTTGACGAGCAGATCCTCACGTTCGACATCTCCTCTTTTGCTTTTTCTAAGTCAGATGCCCAGTTGTTTAGCAATCATTTTCAAACTTTGAACGTGGCACAGTTAGATTCAACCGTAGGGTCGCTTGAACTATCGTTGAATGCTCGCTATGAGGAGTTTAGTACTACGATGATTGACAAGATGAACGTCTATCGGTTTACCGATAATTCTAAAACGGACAGTTCGGTCTTTCTAGATGTGACGAAAGTGTTGGCCGATAGCACTGCGGAGTATCGAAACAAGGTGCTGATGCAAGCTCGGGCAGGGGCGTTCAATGCCATATCGGACGTGCAGATGTTTGAGTCGATGATAAGTGGAGACAAGGAATATATCAACCGTCATTATATAGAGCTCATGCGCAAGTTCACCCTCTCGGTGGCGTGTTTGCTGTTGTTCTTTATCGGGGCTCCTTTTGGCTCAATAGTGCGAAAGGGAGGTCTGGGTATGCCGTTGGTTGCATCGGTGGTTTTCTTCGTGCTCTATTACGTCATTGGCATGATTTATGAGAAGTCGGTTCGTGAGAGCGCTATAGGCCCTATCGGTATGTGGGTGGCCACCTTTGTGTTTATTCCCATTGGAATGTTGCTCACTTGGCAGGCAACAACCGATTCGAGCCTCTTTGACCTTTCGATGTGGAAGAAGTGGCTCAGAATTAAGGAGAAGAGGAATCAGGGCGAAGAGAAGGAAAGTTAGGTTGACGGGCAGTCGTCCTGAGGGGGACGGTTCTCGTAGTCACGTACTTTTTGTTGGAAGCGTTGGTTGGCTTTGCTCAAGGCATCGTCGGCATTGATTCCACGCTCGTGGGCCCAGTGTACAAGCTGGAAGAGCAGGTCACCTAATTGCTCTTCATCCATCTCATCGCGAAGGGGAGAGGGGTTGTCTATTTTGCTGTATCCGATGCCGGCGGCTTTTTCTTGCAGGCGTACCGCCTTGACCAGCGGGGGCAGCCCGGCGGGCACGCCCTCGAGTACCGACTTGCGTCCTTCGTGCATTTTGATTTGTTCCCAGCTCTCTCCGTCGTATTGGTCTTTGTGGTAGATAAAGGGGTGGCGGTCAATCAGCTTGTCGCTGATGGCGTTTAATACGTCGGCTGTAGTGAAACGGTGTTCGTCTTCGGCTATCTTGGAGTAGAAGAGCAGGTGCATGAAAAGGTCGCCGAGTTCCTTTTTGAGTTCGGTATTGGCTTTTGGGCTCTTTTCTTTATCGGCTGATTCGACCTGCAGCACCGCCTCGCTCAGTTCGTAAACCTCTTCAATGGTAAGGTATCGCAGGCTGGCCAATGTCTGCTTGCGGTCCCAGGGGCATTCCTTGCGCAGGGTATCCAAAATGTCGTTGAGGCGTTGGAAGGCTGTGATGGTTTCTTGTGTCATAGACGGCGCACCTCCTCAACGCCTTTGAGGGTGCCAAGGTTGGCAATGAGTTGGTTCAGATTGTCGAGGTCGAGGACATAGAGCATGATAATGCCTCTTACAATCCCTTCGACAGCCTCGAGGGTGATGGCTCGCATGTTGAGGTTCATCTGTTCAGAAACTATGCCAGTGATCTCTTGCAGAAGGCCTTTGCGGTCGATGGCGGTGAAAGCAATGCCTGACAGGAGGGCAACATGCTCACCTGGACGCCAGCGGGCGCGGACTATGCGGTTCTCGTGGTTGGCCATCTCGTCGATAGCCACCTTGCAGGTGGTGCGGTGCACCATGATTTTGCCGTCGGTGACAATGCCTACTACGTGGTCGCCCTGAACGGGATTGCAGCAAGTGGCAGGTTCGGGAGTATAGCGTTCGTACTCCTTGTCGAGCAAGAAAGAGCCATGGCGGTTGCCCGTAGTTTCACTGGAGAAATTGTTTCCAAAGTTGATGGCCGTGCTGTTGTTGTCGAACAGGGAGCTGTACTCGCCCATAAAGTAGACGTTGTGGTTTTGTGCATCCACGCGGTTGAAGCATTGCTTCACCTCCCGTTCGCCGATGATGCCCATAGCCAGTTGGAAGTAGAGGTCTACGTCGCTAGCTATCCCTAGGAAATGCTTCAGCTGCCCAATGTTGGCCAGATTGTTCCGAATCCTAAGCCGCTTGAAAATCTCTTGTAGGCGTTGGCTACCCTCTTCGCGATAGCCTTTGCGCTGGCTACGCAAGTAGTCTTTGAGCGCCTCCTTGGCGCGTGTGGTGTGGGCCATGTTGAGCCACTCTTCCACTGGGTGTGTCTTGCGGCTTGCCAGCACCTGCACCTGCTCGCCGGCGCGGAGCACATGCCCTATGGGTTCGACTTTGCCGTTCACTTTGGCACCCATGCAGTGGAGGCCAAGATTGGTGTGGATGGCAAAGGCAAAATCGAGTACGGTGGAATGGGCCGGGAGCTTGATCATGTCGCCTTTCGGGGTGAAGAGGTAGATTTCTTTGGTGTAGAGAGTCTCCTTGAACTCTTCGACCAGGTCGAGAGCACTCTTCTCGGTGTTTTCCAAGGTACTGCGTATCTGCTGCAACCACACCTCCACGGGGCTCAGTTCCAGTTTTTCCTCTGGGTGGGCCTCTTTGTATAGGAAGTGTGCAGCCATACCTTTCTCAGCTATCACGTCCATGCGTTGGGTACGTATCTGTATTTCCACCCACTGGCCTATGGGGGTCATCACCGTGGTTTGGAGTGATTCATAGCCGTTGGTCTTGGGCTGGGTAATCCAGTCGCGGAAACGAGTGGGGTCGGGTGGGAATTCAGACGATATGAGTGAGTAGACCTTGAAGCATTCGGATTTCTCCTGCTCGAGAGGGACGTCGAGGATGATACGCATGGCATAGAGGTCAAATATTTGGTCAAATTTCACCCCCTTGCGTTCCATCTTCTTCCAGCAGCTGTACACCGACTTGATGCGGGTTTTGATGGTATATTTGTAGCCATTATCGTCCAGCATTTGGCGCACCTTTGCTACCAAGCACTTCTTGAGTTCCTCGGCGGTGCCTGCGCTGGCGTTGACCATGGCGGCAATTTCGTTGTATTTGTCGGGATTGGTGTATTTCATCACCAACTCCTCGAGTTCGGTCTTGATGGCATACAGTCCCAGTCGGTGGGCCAGCGGAATATACAGGTACTGGGTCTCGGACGAGATGGTCAGCTTCTTAGTGTCCTTCATCGAGCTGAGGGTACGCATGTTGTGTAGCCTATCGCACAGCTTGAGGAAGATGACGTAAGCGTCGTCGCACATCGAGAGCAATATCTTGCGGTAATTCTCGGCCTGCTTGGAGTCGGACATCACCTTCACATCGCCTATCTTAGTCACTCCGTCCACTATCACTGCCACGCGGTCGCCAAAGATGGTGCGTATCTCGTCGAGGGTGATATTCGTGTCCTCCACCACGTCGTGGAGCAAGGCGCACACCACGGCAATAGGGCCTAAGCCCACCTCCTTCACTGCGATAAGCGCCACGGCCAAAGGGTGAAAGATATAGGGCTCGCCCGATTTGCGGCGTGTGCCGGCGTGTGCCTTCTTGGCTAGGGAGAAGGCTCGGAATATCTCGTCCTCCTGTTCTTGGGTTACGGGGTATATCTCACGGCAGGCTGCCAGCAGTTCGTCATACTTAGCCTGTATTTCTTTCTCTTCGCGCTGTTCGTCAATCACGTATGCCATAAGTCGTTCATTTAAAGTAATAGTAATAGCGAAAAGAGGGTGCACAATGAAATGCTCAATCCCATGGTCACATAGAAGCTTTCAAAGTTAGTCATAGCACCGAATGTGACACTATTAATGCAGAACGTGCCACTACCAGTAGGCGAGGCGATGCGTAAACCCACCTCCATGGCTGGATGTAGGAGGTCGTAGTCCCCATCGTAGCAAAAGCCTAAACTGCCATAGAGATGCCAGTCGGTATTATCCCATGGTTTCGACAGTCTATAGTCAGGGCCTCCCATCACCCACAGGGTGTTCAGTGTGTACCCCGTCAGATGGCCGCCCCACACCTCGGGCAGATAGGTGTAGTTAAAACCTAGTCCAAGGTCGTCAAATCCTAGGAACAACTTCATCTCGGCAAAGTGCTCGCAGAAGGGACTGCCGAAATAGTAGATAGGGTGGATGTTAGGGGCTTGATACTCTTCCTCGCTGTAGGCAGTGTCCTCCCATTGAGGCACAGCTACCGAGTCGGTCTGGGCCCGCATCGATATGTGGCACAAAAGTAATAGACCAATTATCAGCAGTCGTTTCATTCCTCTTCTATCAGCAGTCGTTTCATTCCTCTTCGGCTTTTTCCAGTACGGCAGCACGTACTTTTCCTTCCAGTTCTTCACATAGCTCGGGGTTGTCCCGCAACAGCTGTTTCAGTGCTTCGCGTCCCTGAGCCAGTTTGGTGTCACCATAGCTGAACCACGAACCGCTCTTCTTGAGAATGTTTTGTTCCACGCCGAGGTCGATGATTTCGCCCAACTTGGAAATGCCCTCTCCAAACATCAGGTCGAACTCGCAGGTGCGGAAGGGGGGAGCTACCTTGTTCTTTACAATCTTCACCTTCACACGGTTGCCTACATTTTGGTCGCCATCCTTGATGGCTTGTATGCGACGTATGTCAACACGTACCGAGGCGTAGAACTTCAGAGCGTTGCCGCCCGTAGTGGTCTCGGGGTTGCCAAACAGGACGCCAATCTTCTCACGTAGCTGGTTGATGAAGATGCAGCAGCAGTTGGTCTTGCTGATGGTGGAGGTCAGTTTGCGCATGGCCTGGCTCATCAGTCGGGCCTGCAGACCCACCTTCGAGTCGCCCATCTCACCATCGATTTCTGCCTTGGGTGTCAGTGCAGCCACTGAGTCGACCACGATAATGTCGATCGCGCCTGAACGAATCAGGTTGTCGGCAATTTCCAGCGCCTGCTCCCCATTGTCGGGCTGCGACACAAACAGGTTGTCGGTATCAACCCCCAGCTTCTTAGCATAGAAACTGTCGAAGGCATGTTCGGCATCGATAAAGGCGGCGATTCCACCGTTCTTCTGGCATTCTGCTATGGCGTGTATGGCCAGGGTGGTCTTACCCGACGATTCCGGGCCGAATATCTCCACTATACGACCCTTGGGAAAACCTCCTACGCCCAAGGCGGCATCCAGATTGATGCTGCCGGTCGAAATCACGTCCACCTTTTCCGTCGCACGGTCGCCCAATTTCATCACAGCTCCCTTGCCATAGTTTTTTTCAATCTTTTCCATTGTGCTCTGAAGAATCTTCAGTTTTTCGAGTTTCTGAGCCTCTATGTCTGACATTTCTTTTGCCATAGTTTACAAGTATTTAAATTATCATTAGGGGTGCCGTTGGCACATATTTATCAAGATACAAATATACAATTTTTTTTGAATTCCACCAAATATTAAAAAAAAGTGTGTACCTTTGCAGACCGAAACCTTGTTTTCGGTGGTGATTTTTTTGCACCCCGAACGAGACTTCGTATCGTTTCAGAATACAATAACATTAACACTTTAATAATATGGAAATCATAAGCAATCGTATCCTCAACATGGCTGAGAGCGAGACCCTCGCCATGACCGCTAAGGCTCGCGAACTCAAAGCCCAGGGTAAAGACGTCATAAGCCTCTCTATCGGCGAACCCGACTTCAATACCCCCGATACTGTTAAAGAGGCTGCCAAAAAGGCCATCGACGACAACTTTACCCACTATCCTCCCGTGCCTGGCTACGCCGACCTCCGTGAGGCTATAGCACAGAAGTTCAAACGCGACAACAACCTTGATTACAAGCCCGAACAGATTGTTGTCTCTACTGGTGGTAAGCAGGCCATCTATCAGGTGGTTCAGTGCTTGGTGAACCCTGGCGACGAGGTCATCATTCCCACCCCCTTCTGGGTCTCATACAAAGAGATAGTCCGTGTGGCCGAAGGCAAACCCGTCTATGTCAAGACCTCCATTGAGAACGACTTTAAGGTCACTCCCCAGCAACTCGAGGCAGCCATCACCCCCCGCACCAAGCTTATCATGTTCTCCAGCCCCAGCAACCCCACCGGCATGCTCTACACCAAGGAAGAACTCAAGGGCATTGCCGAAGTCGTTGTTCGCCACGAGAACCTCTTTGTCATGTCCGACGAAATCTATGAGCACATCAACTTTGTCGGCAAACACGAGTCCCTTGCCCAGTTCCCCGAAGTCAAAGAGCGCGTTATCACCGTCAACGGTGTTGCTAAAGGTTTTGCCATGACCGGCTGGCGTATTGGTTTCATCGGCGCACCCCTCGTCATCGCTAAGGCCTGCAACAAACTGCAGGGACAGGTAACAAGCGCCACTTGCTCCATCGCCCAGAAGGCCACCGTCCGTGCCATGCTCATGGACCCTGCCACCAGCGACGACATCATCAATATGCGCAACATCTTCCGTCAGCGTCGCGACATGGTCTACAAGCTCCTCTGCGACATTCCGGGCCTCAAGGTCTGCATGCCCCAGGGTGCCTTCTATTTCTTCCCCGATGTCAGCAGCTACTACGGCAAGAGCTTCAATGGCAAGAAGATTGAGAACTCCACCGACATGGCTTTCTACCTCCTCAACGAGGCCAACGTCGCCACTGTCATGGGTTCAGCCTTCGGCGATGACGCCTGCATCCGTCTCAGCTACGCCACCAGCGAAGACCTCCTCCGTGAAGCCCTCCGCCGCATCAAGGAAGCCCTCGCCAAACTCCAGTAATCAGCGAATTCCATATTCCTTTATACTCAATCACATACACTATGGGCTTGGCCACTGTCGCCAAGCCCTTGTTATTTTATAATGAATGTTTTGTTTTACCATGAGTATAGGTGTTGCTCGGTTTGTAGTCAATCCATATTTGATTCTTTTTCGCTTATATAAGCGAAAAATTAATGTAATTATTTATAAATGAGATTTATAAAAAGTTATAGGCGTAAGGAGATGGAGGTGCGGGTGATGAGTGTTGATTTGAGTTTTGGGGAGGGAGGTTGGGCTAGTGGAATGGGAGTGTTTGAGGCGGTGAGGGCGATGGTTTTTGTAGGTAGGGAGCATTTAGGCTGTCGATTGAAAATGGGGGCAGTGTGCTGACTATTAGTAAGGTTCAAGGCTGTTGGTGAATTATCAAGGATGAGAAGTGAAAAAAATAATAATGCTTTTAACATTTGTTACGGATTTTTTGTGTATTTTTGCAAATGTGAAAGTGGAAACCGCCATACAGTTTTTTGTGGACTATGTGACCACAGAGAAGCGCCTTGCGGCGAGTACTTGCCGCTATTATGAGGACGAGGTAGTTCGTTTTGGCAAGTATCTGGAGTCGCAGGGTGTGGGTGAGGTGGAGGAGATTGAGGCAGGGCATGTTCGCGAGTGGCAGATGGGGCAGATGGCTGCGGGTGAATCGGCGGGCACGGTGACGAAACAGATAGCGGTGCTGCGGGCTTGGTTTAAGTATTTGCGCCGCCAGGGCTATCTGGATCGCGACATTATGGCGAAGGTGACTTCGCCGAAGGTGCCGAAGCGGCTTCCAGTGTTTTTTCGCGAGAGCGAAGTGGAGAGAATCTATAGCGATATGTATCCAGATACTTATGACGGAGAGATGGAGAAGTTGGCGTTGAGGATGCTATATGAGACGGGTATGCGCCGCTCGGAGTTGGCGATGTTGCGGTTGGGCAACATTGACCTCTCGTCGAAAAACATCAAGGTGAGGGGAAAGGGAAATAAAGAGAGAATTATTCCGATAGAAAATGAGTTGGCACAAAATATTTCGCGTTTTCTTGCGTTAAGGAAGAAGAAGATTGATGAGATGAAGGCTGCCAACGAGCAATATGAGGAGACGGACAGGCTGCTGGTGAATGGCAAGGGCAGGGCGGTGAGCGATGGGATGATATATCTGATAGTGAAAAGGTATATGGCGCCCATTTCCACGGCCGAGCGTACAAGCCCACACGTGTTCAGGCACACGTTTGCAACACACATGCTTAACGAAGGTGCCAACATAGATGCCATCAAGGAGTTGCTCGGACACAGCGACCTGGGTACCACGGAAGTGTATACGCACGTGGCCCGCGAACATTTGAAAGAAACATATAAACACGCCCATCCTCGGGCCAATAAAAAATAAGGAGGTAACTATGAACACAACAATCAATGCCGTGAAATTTAAGGCAGACCCTAAATTGGAGAAATTCGTCAACGAGAAAGTCGCCAAACTCGACCGTCTGATTGACAATGCCACTAAGTGTGAAGTGATTCTGAAAATTGATAAGCCGGAGACCGACAATAATAAGATAGCGGAGTTGTCGCTGAGTTTGCCGGGACAGACTTTGTTCAATAGTAAGCAGGCAGACAGCTTCGAGGAGGCTGTTTCGGACTGTGTGGACTCGATGAAGGGTCAGATTGATAAGTATAAGGAGCGGTATAAATAGCCGTTTCCCTTAAAAAAAAGGAGGGTGCCCATTCGGACACCCTCCTTTTTTTGATGCGTGCAGACTCGGAGTGATTTACTTGTCGAGTTCCTGCTGGCGCAGGTGCTGGACGTAGATGGCTTTTTGTCTGCGTTCCCGATTGATGACGGAAGGTTTAGTGAATTTCTGACGTTCGCGAAGTTCTTTCACGACACCAGTTTTTTCGAATTTTCTCTTAAGCTTCTTGAGAGCTCTTTCAATGTTTTCACCTTCTTTGATAGGAACTACGATCATTGTTATTACCTTCTTTCTTGTTAGGGATTGATAAAATGGGTTGTTTATTAAGACTGTGTTGTCTTCGTGTTAGAATTGGAGATGACCTTGGGCGGCAGCATCGTTGAGGGCGGCAAGAATACCTTTCTTATTGATGATGCGCATGCCTTTAGCACTCACTTTGAGGGTAATCCACATATCCTCTTCGGGGATGTAGAACTTTTTGGTATGGAGGTTGGGGGAGAAGGTGCGTTTGGTGTGAACGCGGGAGTGGGAAACGTTATTACCACGGATCACTCTTTTACCAGTAATTTCGCAAATCTTTGACATGATAACTATAATTTTTTTTGTTTGTTTACGTTACTTAGGGGTGCTTTTTTTGTGAAAAAGCGGGTGCAAAAGTCGGACTTTTTTTTGAATTGGCAAAGATTTTGACCCCTTCTAGAAACGCTTAAAGGTGATTTTTAACATATCGTTATTTGTAAAATATTTTTATTATGGCAATTATGAATTTTACGAAAATAATATTTAACACAGTTTTTTCAGATAGTTATCGTTTAATATCGTGTT
This sequence comes from uncultured Bacteroidales bacterium, assembly GCA_947303735.1. Taxonomy (GTDB): domain Bacteria; phylum Bacteroidota; class Bacteroidia; order Bacteroidales; family P3; genus Colimorpha. The sequence continues at coordinate 13,647 of CAMYZD010000023.1, forward strand.
CAAAACTCCTTTTTTAGCACTGATTTTTCAAAAATTGACCCCTTCGGATGTTCGCAGATAAGATCATAAATTGGTACTCAGAATTTGGCCGACAGCTGCCGTGGAGAGACACGGATAATCCATATTATATATGGCTCTCGGAGATTATTCTTCAGCAGACCCGCATTGAGCAAGGGAGGAGTTATTATGAGCATTTCGTCAAGCAATACCCTACTGTGCAAGATTTGGCAAATGCCACAGAGGAGCAGGTGTTGAAGAGTTGGCAGGGCTTAGGCTATTATTCCAGGGCACGTAACCTGCATGCTGCTGCTCGCCACATTGTCTATGACCTGCAGGGTCGTTTTCCCGACACGTATGAGAGCATATTGGCCTTGAAGGGCGTAGGACGCTATACGGCGGCAGCTATCGCGTCGTTTGCCTTCGGGTTGCCCTATCCTGTTATTGATGGCAACGTGTACCGTCTCATTGCTCGCCTCTATCAGGTGTATACGCCGATTGGGACGAATAAGGCGTATAGGGAGTTTGAGCAGCGTCTGATGCATTTGATTGACAAGGAGCGACCTGGGCAGTTCAACCAAGCATTGATGGATTTTGGGTCGATGTATTGCAAGCCAACAGGTTGTGACTGTACTAATTGTATCTTCAGCCAGGATTGTTTGGCCTATCGGAATGGGGTGGTGGATATGCTTCCTGTGCGGCCATCGGCCGTAAAGGTGAAGGAGAGGTATTTTTACTATTTTGATATTCGGTGGAGCAGCCCTAACCCTATCATCGTGGTGCAGCAGCGGGGGCAGGGCGATATCTGGCAAGGGTTGTACGAACTGCCCCTGTGTGAGACGGACCGTCCAGTGGAATCATCGGAATTGATGGACTGGATGCGGGAGACTGTGAGGAATTGGATGGGAGAAGAGCCACAGCGCATGGAGCTGGGGCCATGCCTGACACACCAGTTAACACATAGGACCATCAAGGCTCAATTTGTGCAGGTTTTTTTTAATGACAGACCCATCAAAATGCCTAAAAAAATGCAACCTATTGAGTGGTCAGAAATGAAATATCTTCCAATTTCACGGTTGATAGACAGGTATTTGTCGGAATTGTGAAAATCTTTACTTGTCCAATTGTATAAAAAGTATTATCTTTGCAGCATGATTCCTTGCCTTAAGGCAATACTAAACAGTCTTTAATTTATGGTTGGAGTAAACAAAGTAATACTAATTGGAAATCTGGGGAAGAACCCTGATGTGGTAGCTTTCCCGCAGGATCGCAATAACGAAACATCAAGCGTGGTAAAGAAGGCTTCGTTCCCCCTGGCTACCACCGAATACAGAAGAACCAAAGACGGGGAGCGTGTGGAGCAGACGGAATGGCACAATGTGGTGTGCTGGCGCGCGCTTGCTGAAATAGCAGAGAAGATACTCCGCAAGGGTACCCAACTATATGTGGAGGGCAAGCTCCAGACCCGTTCGTGGGAGGACAAAGAAGGCAATAAGAGGTACATCACCGAGGTGGTGGCTGACAACTTCACGGTGCTTGCTAACAGGAACCGTCCCGACGATACGGCCGAGCGTGAACAAGACCCTCTCTCGACTATACTTAACAGCGAGACGGAACCGTTGGGAGACCTTCCTTTCTAGTAGAATAATGAAAGGGTCGAATGCCATATGGCATTCGACCCTTGTTGTGATATAGCAGGGCTGGTGTTATCAGTTGCTGCCGTAGCCTGGTTTTCCTAGGAGGCGGAACATGTTCTTTTTGTATGCTTCTACGCCAGGTTGGTCGAAGGGGTTGACACCCAATGTGTAGCCACTGACGCCGCAAGCAAATTCAAAGAAATAGATTAATTGGCCAAGCGTATATTCGTCGACGGTGGGCAATAAGATGCGCAACACGGGGACGCCGCCGTCGTTGTGGGCGAGTATGGTACCAATTTCTGCATTGAGATTGATTTCGGTAAGGCTCTTTCCGAGAAGGTAGTTGATGCCATCAAGGTTTTTCTCATCGGCAGGTATTTCCACCTTGCCTTGGGGCTTCTCGAGGCTCAATACTGTTTCAAACATCAGACGTTCGCCCTCTTGGACATATTGGCCCATGGAATGGAGGTCGGTGGTGAAACTGAGGCTGTGGGGCAGAATGCCTTTACCCTCTTTGCCTTCGCTCTCGCCATAGAGTTGTTTCCACCATTCGCTGATGTACTTCAGTTGGGGGATGAAGTTCTCTAGGATTTCGACCTTATAGCCTTTGCGATATAGTATGTTGCGGAGCGCAGCATAGAGGAGGGCTGGGTTCTCGTCGAGGTCGTCGCTCTCGGTGCAAAGGCGGCGCATGTCGCAAGCGCCTTGCAGGAGTTGGTCGATGTTGTAGCCAGCCATGGCAATGGGCAGAAGTCCGACAGGTGTGAGGACGGAGAATCGGCCTCCTACGTTGTCGGGAATCACATAGGTGCGATAGCCTTCTTGCTGAGCAATATCGTGCAGGGCGCCCCTATGGGCATCGGTAATCGCGATGATGCGTCCGGCTGCATCGGTTTTACCATATTTCTTCTCGAGATGGGACTTGATGATACGGAAAGCGACGGCAGGCTCGGTGGTGGTGCCTGACTTGGAAATGACGGCAACGGCATAGTCGTGGTTGTCGAGGAGTTTCAAGAGTTGGCAGTAGTAGTCCTCGCTGAGCGTGTGGCCAGCATAAATAATATATGGGTGAGAGCCGTCGGATTGCATGGAAGCAAACTCTGACTGCAGGGCCTCAATAACTGCTCGGGCACCCAGATAGCTTCCTCCGATGCCGATTACTACGAAGAGTGACGCACGGGGTGAGATGCGTTGTACGTCGGCTTTGATATTATTGACGATTTCGGGGGAGAGGTCTTTGGGTAGGTCGAGCCAGCCGAGGAAATCGTTGCCTCTACCGCTTCCAGAGAGTAAGGTTTTCTTAGCTTGGAGTACTTCGTTGCGGATGGAGCCCAGCTCGGTCGGACTGACAAATTGCTTTAAATAGTCGGTATTCAATCGGATAGTGTTCATGGCTGAATGTTTTGATGATACATGTGTGATTTGAATTTGCAAAAATACAAAAAAAAAGCCATAATCATTATATATTTCTGTTGTGAGGGGATTATTTAACGTTTTGCTATAGGGGAGAAGTGTGTCGTTGAAGGGGTAATGAGCAATAGCTACGTTCAGATTGTTTGACTAGGCATAGGGAGTGTTGAGGTGTTTTTCGTGCCCCCTTATATGTGTTGGGGAGGGACACTGTTGATAACATGTTGATAAGTCCGCGAAGCGTCAAAAGTACAATTTCTTAAAAAAAAGTTTTGTGTGTAAAAAAAAAAGTGTAATTTTGCATTTTGAAAAGAAGTGTAATAATAATTATAACAAAAAGTATACCAATATGTTGAAAAAAGTATCAAAAATCGCAGTGTTGTTCTGCATGTTTGCTTTTGCAGGCAACGCTTTTGCCCAAAACGAGGTTCCCGAATATCCTCAGTATGGTTTTTGGAGCAATTGGGGCATTGGTATCAGTGGTCATTTCATGGCCCAGCCGGATGCTTATCAGTTTTTAGGTGTTGATAATCCCTACTGGGGTGGTGGTTTCAATGCTGGTCTCGGCATCATCCTCCAGAAAGAAGTCGACCGTGGCGTTTTCCTCCGTTTCCGCTATGTTCATCCTAGCCTTTTCGGTAACTGCAACCAGAATGATTCAGCCACTTTTGCAAATGGTATATGGGGTGTGCAACCTCTCAATGGTGAGAATGGTGAGAAGATTTATCAGTCGATGGACAAGCATAGCGCCGTTACCGCTGAGTTTTTGCTGTCTTTGAACAACAGCTTCCACAACTGGAATCCCGAGCGTCGTGGTAACTTGTATGTGTTCGGTGGTGCTGGTGTTGCTTTCAGCGGCAATGAGGCTCGTGCTATGTACCGTGCCGGCTGCCAGCTGGATGCTGGTCTTGGTTTCAGCTACAGAGTGTCTGACAGAAGCAATCTCTTCATCGAAGTTGAGACTGACGTTATCGCTGATGCTCCCGCTTTCTGGAGAAAAGGTGTTGGTTACCACCACTCTGACTTCCTCGCCACTGTTGGCTACATCTTCAACCTCGGTGTGACCGCCGCTGATAAGGAACTGATTGCCCAGCGCGCTCTTCTCACCAAGGAGAAACTCGATGCCCTCGAGGACGAGAACGAAGCTCTGAAGAAAGATGTTGCTGTTGCTAAGGACAACGAGAAGAAACTCCGTGCTCAGGTTGATGATCTCAATGCTGAGAACGAAAGAATCCGTCGTGAGGCTTTGGCTCGTGCCCAGCAGGTTACCGACAGCCTGAATGGTGTTCTTGACCAGCTCAAGGCTGACCAGCTGACCTATTATGCTATTCCTTTCTCGGTTCTGTATCCCAACGACTCTTGGCACGTGACCGATGCTGAGATGATCAAGGTGAAGGCTGTCTCCCGCGTGATGAAAGACAACCCCGACCTGAAACTGACCGTTGTTGGTTTCTGCGACTACACTGCTTCCGACGAGTACAACATGAAGCTCTCTCAGAAGCGTGCTGAAGAAGTGAAGCGCATCATGGTTAAGAAGTATGGTATCGATCCTGACCGTCTCACTGTTGATTGGAAAGGCAAGACCGTTGCCTTCGGTGACATCCACTACGAACTCAACCGCCGTGTTTCCTTCTATCGCGTTATTGAATAAAAGATTGGTAACATAAAAAGAGGCGACCTGTACAGGCCGCCTCTTTTTTTATTACCTTTTATATCCTTATACTTACATGGAGAGTATCTGAAATTCTACTCGTCGGTTATTGGCACGTCCTTCCTCCGTATCATTTGTGTCGATAGGCTTGTTCTTGCCATAACCTTTATACTGCAACCTTTTCTCGCTAATACCTTTTAATATCAAATAGTCGTATACGGCCTTTGCCCGGTTTTCAGAGAGCCTCAGGTTGTAGCTGTCAGAGCCTTTACTATCGGTGTGACCACCGATTTCAATTCTCATCTGAGGGTAGGTGTCAAGGAGTGAGATGAGGCTCTTTAGCTCAAAGTAGGACTGCTGTAAGAGGGTACTCTTGTCGAATTCAAAGAAGATTTCTTTCAGCACAAAGGTGCACCCAACAGTGAAGGCAGGCTGCTCCTCGGTCAAATAGGTAGAGTCCACATTCAGGTCGTCGGCTATTGGTGGGGGGCAGTTAAGACATTCTACAGTGACATCGTCAATGTAGTAGTAGGCGCCAGGGAGCAACCGTGTCAGAGAGTCGTAATCGACATATCCCGACCGCTCGGCAAGATGGAAGTTTCCTATCGTAATATATTGTTCACCACCTTGTGCCACAAATGTACCTGTGATGCGATGCCAGTTGCGAGTGTCCATGATGGTTGAGTCAATCGGGTTGACCACTTGTGGGTTATAAGTGTGCGAAATGGTCTGGAAGATGTCCTCCGTGATATACTCTCTTTCTTTTGCTAAAAAGAGGCTTCTAACAGTGTCGCTGATGCTCTCTTGGGTGAATAGGCCACCTAGTGTGGCAACAGCCCCTGTAGACTCTTCTGAGAGACTGACCCAGTATGTAAGCCGAATACTGTCGCCTTTGTGTAATTTGCGGCGTAAGCGTGTCTGAAGATATTCTCGGTAATCATTCTTACTGCAATAAATACCGCAGTAGCCATCCCCGTCGTGAGGCATTTGTTGCCCTAGTTTGTTATTGGGTACACCGCATTCACGGCTGCCGCAAACGTTAAAGTAGTCGGCGCTTCCTCGTGTGGGTTGGTACCACCCCTCCACCAGTGTCAGTATGCCAACAGCGTCTACTCTCTTGGGACAGTATCTGTATTCTTCAAAGGAACCATTATAGACCAGATTGACAACTTGGGAACTGTCAGGCAGATTAGATTCCTGAGCTTTGACAAATTGCAAGCAGGCAAAAAATAGACCTATGGAGATCCAAATCTTTTTCATAGGGCATCTTCAAGCGTCTTCATCATACTATTCCAAAGCAAGTCAGCGGTGCGCTCCCAACTAAAGAGGTCTCTGCGAGTGCGACCCTTGGCGACCAACTCAGCACAGAGTGTTGGATTGCTGGATATTTGCGTCATAGCATCAGCCATCGCTTGGGCATTGGTGGGGTCGACAAGTAGTGCGGCGTCACCCGCTACTTCGGGCATGGATGTGCAATTGGAGGTTATTACTGGCACCTCTGCTTCAAATGCTTCAATAATGGGAATCCCAAAACCTTCATAGAATGAAGGATATACCAAAGCATTAGCAGACCCTAATAGGCGACTTAGCACTTGAGGCTCAGCCCTTCCAATAAATACAACATCACTCTTGTGTTGCATCTGTTGGTAAGCCTTTGCCAGCTCGTCTTTCCACCACACGCGGTGACCCACTACCAGCAGTTTTGTATTCTCAGTATCTGTCATCTTAAATAGATCGAACGCAGTGAGTAGGGTGGCCAAGTTCTTTCTTTTAAGTATAGTACTTATAAATATAAAATAGCGGTTTCCCTCTGAATATTGATTTCTTGTCTCCTTTTGTTCGGCTGGAGAAAGGGGGCGATACCCCTCGTGTGCGCCGTCGAATACGACGTCTATTTTTTCGGGATCAATATGGTAGGTGTTGACTATGTCCTGTTTTGAATAATCCGAGACGGTTGCTATTCTAGTGCTATATCGGGCAAACTGAGGGGAGAAGTATGTCATATACTTCTGGTGTGAAGGCTTGAGATTGTCGGGACTATGCTCAAAATTAATGTCGTGGATAACTGTCAGCGTTGGTACTTTTGTGTTGAGCGACATGTATCCGTCTGGGGATAGGAATAGGTCTATTTTGTTGCGTTTTAATGCGCGAGGTATGCTCATCTGGAAGAAGATATACCATAGTATCGGGTGGCGAGCCTGAGGGCATAAGACCACCGGATGCACATTTGAAGAAAATATAAATTGCGGGTCAGGCTTGCGGTCAAAGAAAAAGAAGAACTCATGTTCGGGGTGAGCCAATACAATGCGTCTCATTGTCTCGGTAGTGAACCAGCCGATGCCATCCATCTTTCCCGCTAAGAGCAATCGTGTGTTTACACCTATTCTCATCCGAGTATGGTTTTTTCGATGATTGAGGGAAAGTACTCCTTTTCAAGGAGGTGAATTTTACCTGCTAAGGTGTCGGGCGTGTCTTCATCTGTGATTGGACACGTAGCTTGGAATAATGTGGTTCCTTTGTCATAGTGGCAGTCAACAATATGGATGGTTATGCCACTTTCTTTTTCGTGGTTTGCAATGACTGCTTCATGCACGTGGTGCCCGTACATCCCTTTTCCACCATACTTGGGCAGTAGGGCGGGATGTATATTGATTATGTGGTTAGGGAATGCGGCTAGTATATCTTCCGGTACAAGCCACAAGAAGCCTGCCAGGATTACCCAATCTATTCCCCGGTTTTTCAGATAGGACAGCACCTTCCCATTCTCAAAGAAGTCCTTCCTGCCGTAATATACTGCAGGTATGCCCAATTTTTTAGCTCTTTCAGCCACATAGGCATCCTTGCGGTTGTATATGATGCAGTCTACCTTCACTTGTTCATGGTCAGCAAAATACTCGCTAATCTGTTGGGCGTTTGTGCCGTTGCCCGAGGCAAGAATCGCTATTTTTATCATGTTCGTTCAATTTCTCTATCGGATAACGCTAATTCTCTCAAATTGTTGTATTTCCACAAAATTTAACATTTTGGCCTCTGCCAATATTACCAAAATTAACAAATTCTACTCCATATTATGTGCTTTTTTCTCTTTTTCTTGGCTGGAAAAACGTGTATCTTCTACAACTTTTAGTGCATGTAAATATCTTATTATGAAACATATATTGTTTGCCGCCTAAAGAAAATTAGTTAAAAATAGTGGTTATATGAGTTTTTTTTCGTTTCTTTGCACCCTGTTAAACTCAAAAATGTAAAGAAAATGTCTGAAATTGCAACGAAAGTAAAAGCTATCATTGTTGATAAGCTCGGTGTAGATGAAAAAGATGTTACACTTGAGGCCAGTTTCACTAACGATCTTGGCGCTGACTCTTTGGATACTGTCGAACTGATTATGGAACTCGAAAAAGAATTCGACGTCCAGATCCCCGATGAGGAGGCTGAAAAGATTGTCACTGTCGGTGATGCAGTAGCTTTCATCGAAAAGGCTCAAAACTAATTTCTTTTTCTTTCAACTGAATGGAGTTGAAACGAGTTGTAATCACAGGTCTAGGCACACTTACTCCTATTGGAAACAATGTTTCTCAGTTTTGGGATGCTCTGTTGAGAGGAGTAAGTGGCGCTGGCCTGATTACTCGTTTTGATACTTCCAATTTCAAATGTCGAATCGCTGCTGAGGTCAAAGATTTTGACCCAGCACTTTTTTTTGACCGTAAAGAGGTTCGCAAGGTCGACCGATATGCTCAACTGGGTATAGCAGCCGCCGATGAGGCCATTCGCGATGCTGGACTTGACCTAGAGCATATAGATAAAGACCGTGTCGGTGTCATATTTGGCACAGGTATGGGCGGTTGTGGTACCTTTCAGGATGAGCTTATCTCGTTTGCCTCTGGTCACATGGTGCCTCGATTCAGCCCCTTCTTTGTAACCAAGACCATCACCGACATATGTGCTGGCTTGATTTCAATCAAGTACGGTTTCCGTGGCCCCAATTATTCTACTTCTGCTGCTTGTGCCTCGTCGGCTATGTCAATTGCCGATGCCTTTATGATGCTTCGCCTAGGCAAGGCCGATGTGTTTGTGGCAGGCGGTAGCGAAGCAGCCATTATTGAGTCAGGCATTGGAGGATTCTCTTCCATGCAGGCTCTTTCTCTGCGTAACGATGACCCCCTCACTGCTTCCCGTCCATTCGACAAAGACCGCGACGGATTTGTATTGGGCGAGGGTGCTGGTGCGCTCATTCTTGAGGAACTGGAGCACGCCAAGGCTCGCGGCGCGAAGATTTATGCCGAACTTACTGGGTCGGGTCTCAGTGCCGATGCCTATCATATTGCAGCCTCCCACCCCGAGGGGCTGGGTGCCCAGAATGCCATGCGTTGGGCGATTGAGGATTCAGGGATGCAGATCTCTGACGTCGACCACATCAATTCCCATGGCACCTCTACCCCCATTGGCGATATCTCGGAGCCTAAGGCTGTGGTCTCTCTCTTTGGTGAGCATGCTCATAAGCTTACGCTCAATTCCACCAAGTCAATGACGGGTCATCTCCTAGGTGCTGCTGGGGCAGTGGAGGCTATTGCCACCATTCTGGCTGTTCAGAACGATGTAGTGCCACCCACTATCAATCATTTCACCGACGACCCCAATATCCCCAATCTCGACTTCTCTTTCAACAAGCCCACCTACCGTCGTGTAGATTTTGCTCTCAGTAATACTTTCGGTTTTGGCGGACATAATGCCTGTCTGGCTTTCCGTAAATACTAGTATGCTGAATTTCTGTCGTTATAAGGGCGAAAACAAAGAGTTCTATCTTTTCTTTAAGAACGTGTTGGGGTTCTCCCCACGCAATACTAAGTTGTATCAGATTGCCTTTATTCACCGCTCCAAGTCGTTGGAAATGGGGCAAGGTTGGCGCATCAACAACGAAAGGTTGGAATATTTGGGCGATGCAGTGCTAAGTGCAGTTGTAGCTGAGTACCTCTATAAGAAATATCCCTTTCAAGGTGAAGGCTACCTTACCGAGATGCGCTCTAAGTTAGTCAGCCGTGCCAACCTCAATAAGTTGGCTCAGAAGATTGGCCTCTCACAACTTATCCAGTATAACCGTGAGTCGCAAGGCATCTTCAAGTCGGTTGATGGTGATGCTTTTGAAGCTTTGGTAGGAGCTATCTATTTAGAGAAAGGGTATAGGTTCACCCGCAAAGTCATTGTCGAAAAGATAATCGGCATTCATATCGATGTTGATGCCATGGCCCATACCGATTGGAATTTCAAGAGCAAGCTGATAGACTGGGGTCAAAAGAACCGCAAGAAGATCAGTTTCGAGGTCGAACGCACTTTCTACCAAGGGAAAGAAAGCCGCCGCCACTATGATGTGAGGGTCAAAATTGACGGCTCCCCTGCCGAACACGCCATCGAATACTCCATCAAAGCCGCCGAGCAGCTAGCCGCCGAAAAGACCTATAAGAAACTCCAAGAGCAAGGCGTTATCCCACCTCACACCGACGAGGCATGAGTCGAGAAGTCTTTAAAGACATATTACCGTGTCTATTGCCCTCTTTTTAGGGGGTCTTTTCTTGGCCGCATCGCTGGCGAAGGCGTAGTGGGCTACGGCGAGACAGGGATGTGGACAAGATGCCGAAAGGAATGCTAATATGGCATAAACAGACCTGAAAAAGACGAGATTGATTGAAAAGTCGGTCTAATGACCGATTTGGGTTAAATATTACTTGATATGGGATTTCTTTATTGCAAGTGTTTATAATAGTATTCTATCACTATTGGGGCAGGTTTCTTAAACTGTATGATTGGGTCAATAAACAATAAATTCCCTCCCTCGGCCAATACATTGTCACTGTCTGAAAATACATCGGTAATGGCTATGTAGTCATTGCCGTAGTAATAACGATTCTCTACCGTTAGACCCAATCCAGTTACAAGATATTGGTCAATCTCTTTTTGTTTCGGGGTGCTATATATGTCAGATATGTATTTTTGAGTCAAAACTATACGAACACCACTAGCATCTTGACTGATACCTTTAAATTGGTAACGTGTTGCTGGGAATAATATGTTATGTATCAGATGCTCATATATGGCATCTTGGGCATGCATTCGCTTAATAGTTGATTTAGCAAAAGGGTTCCGTAATTTAGTAACAGTTTTGCCATCTTCACTCAAATATACTATACTCTCGCCCGAGGGCAATCGTTTGCGGTCTCCAAACGCTCCCCATTGAGATTGGTCAATATATAAACCATGTCTTTTGGATATATCTATTAACCGAGCACTTTCTGCTTCCTGTATTGTAGTTCTCGTGCCTTGCTCGTAATCTCCATATTGTTCAGCGGATATCCCAACCTCAAACACTCTAATATCGCTTCTGTCGCTATCAATTTCAGTTTTGGAGGCAATCCGTGGACATATTGTTGCGCATTCTGTCCGTCTCGTAAATAGAGTGTCAATAATTTTTTTTCCATATTTTTTCATCATATATTATTACACAAACCCGCTATAAAGGAGGTTACTAATTAGATAACTCTATTGGTAGTCTAAGAGTTGTTACAACGTTTTTATTATAAACATCTTCCATCATCTGTCTCGTCACTCACATTAATGGCATTTGTTTGCAAAGTTACAACTTTTTTCCCATACGGCAATCTTTTTGAAAAAAGCTTTCTTCACTCTACCACTTCAGCCGCATCTGTATTCTCCATTGCTGGCGGTGGTTGGTGTCGATTAATTCGTAGCTGGAGCCGAAGGTGTCTCTGTCGGTATAGGCGGTGATGCCGTATTTGATACCGATGTTCCAGTGGGGCGTGATGTCGTAACGTGCCACAATGTAGCAGCGATAACCCTCGTTCTGATACGCCATGCTGTTGTATTGGTAGATGAAGTCGCTCTCTACGGTGTAGAGCCGTGCCTCGTAGTCGTCTACGTCGAACCACGCCACCCGTGCCGCAATGGTCAGCGGGATATGCTGCGGGTGATACTGTAAGTCCTGATACAGCAGCAGCCCTTTGTCCGCCTGTGTCGCGTCGCCGTGATAGTGGGCGTAGCCTATGCGGGTCACCAGCCGCCAGTCACCTGTGCTGTATTCTATGTCGCCTTGTATTTGATGGCGGTAGGTCTGTTCCAGAAGGTAATGTCCGTCCACCTGCGTTGAAGGGGTAATATTCCGGCCTTTCTCCTTGTAGCGGTAGCGCACATTCACCGACAGCCCTTTGACGAGTTCTACAGCCCTCGAAAACGTCACACGATATTCCTGCCCGTGGCTGGGAGCATAGACTAGGTATTTCATGTGCGGGAAATAGAAGAAGTCGGCGATACCCGTAGCCGTTATGCCTAGCGGCAACCGCCCTT
>CAMYZD010000024.1 GCA_947303735.1 uncultured Bacteroidales bacterium
ATGACAGAAACAATCGATACAACCCAAGAACTAGGCACCAGGAATATAGGTGCGCTGCTGTGGAAATACGCCCTCCCTGCTGTGGTGACTCAGATTATAGCCACCGTCTATAATCTGGTCGACAGCATCTTCTTAGGTCATGTTGAAAATGGTGCGCTGATACTGGCCGCACTGGCAATCACCCTCCCCATCATGAACATCATCCATGCCTTCGGCTCGTTGGTGGGTGCCGGCGCCGGTGCCCGCATGAGCATCGTGCTGGGTAGGAAGGATGTCCGTTGGGCGGAGAAGATTCTCGGCAACAGCATGTGGCTCACCTTCTTCTTCGGCATACTCTTCGTCTCGGCTGGTTACCTGTTCATGGACCCGATACTGGCAATGTTTGGTGCTTCGGAAATAACTATACGACTGGCACACGAGTATATGTCCATCGTGCTGCCCGGTATGTTCCTCACCACCTTGACATTCAACCTTTCCGGTCTTATCCGTGCCTCGGGCTATGCCACTAGGTCTATGTGGATACAGGTCAGCGGTGCCGTGATGAACATCATCCTCGATGCCATCTTCATTGTTGGATTGGGTTGGGGTATCAAGGGCGGAGCCTGGGCCACCACTATCTCCATGGCCTTCTCAGCCATGCTGGCGGTGATGCATTTTGTCTCACCCAAGTCGTTCATCCACTACAAGCGTCACTGCTGGGAGCCTAAGATGTACATTGTCAAGAATATCCTTGCTATTGGCATCAGTCCCTTCTCTATGAATGTGGCATCGTGTGCCGTGGTGGCATTGCTCAACACCCAGCTTATCCGCTTCGGTGGCGACTATGCGGTGAGTGCCTATGGTGTGGTTAACCGTATAGCTTTCCTGGTGTTCATGGTCTTAATGGGCATCTGTCAGGGCATGCAGCCTATAGCGGGCTACAACTATGGTGCCGGCCTCAATCACAGGCTTAAAGAGATATACCTGCTCTCGCTCAAATGGAATGTGGGCACGGGTATATTCGGTATGTTGCTTGCCCTCTTAGTGCCTCGCACTATGGTGATGATGATGACCAGCGAGGAGGAGCTCATCTCCATAGCCATCCCCGCCATGCGCTTTCTGTTGGTCATGGCACCCCTCATCGGCTTCACCGTCACCAACTCCCAATTCTTCCAGTCCATCGACAAACCCTGGATAGCCATTGTCACCAGCCTCTCGCGGCAGGTCATCTTCCTCATACCGTTGATGTACATTGTGCCCGCCTTCATGGTGCATCATGGCTGGAACGGACTGACCGGTGTGTGGCTGAGCATGACCATCAGCGACGTTTGTGGAGCTTTGCTCTCGGGTACGCTGCTATATGCCCAGCTCAAGGTATTCCGCCCAGGCTATATCCCGCCTGTGCGAAAACCTCGAAAAGAACGTGGACCCAAATCAAACTAATGATATATCTGACTGTTTTTTCCACAGCCTCGGAGAGGCTGAATATTAATAATCCCATACAAACGGGAATGGGGTTACGACCAAATGGGAGCAACCTCGTTCCCGTGCAGTGTGGGGTCAAGACTGATACTACTCAGCGTCTTGAAGGAACGCGACATGGAGCCATTATGTATTAATCAGTAAAACAAACTAAAATATTATGAAAAAACCAGTTTCCTTCATTGCCTTACTCCTATGTGTCACCGTGTTGATGGCACAGGGCGAACGTAAACGTGTGCTGTTCGTCGGTAACAGCTATACCGATGTCAACAATCTGCCGCAGCTAGTGCAAAGGGTTGCAGAGAGTGCTGGCGATGCGTTAGAGTATGAGAGCAACACCCCCGGTGGTTGCACTTTTGCCCAGCATTGCACTAATCGCTCTATGAGTCTCATACAGCAAGGCGGTTGGGACGTAGTGGTGCTTCAAGAGCAGAGCCAGCTGCCCTCATTCCCCCAGTCGCAGGTTGAGGTCGAGGTGTTTCCCTATGCCCAGCAGTTGGTTGATGCTGTGTATTCCCACAACCCTGAAGGTGAGGCCATGTTCTACATGACATGGGGACGTAAATATGGCGACCAGCAGAATGCTCCCTATTTCCCAGTGCTCGGCACTTACGAAGGAATGGACAGCATGCTCTACGAGCGTTACATGTATATGGCGCGTCAGTACGATGCCTCGGTATGCCCTGTGGGGCGTGTTTGGCGCTACCTGCGTACCAACAACCCCGAGATTGAACTCTACCAATCCGACGGGAGCCATCCCTCGCTGGCAGGCAGCTATGCCGCTGCGTGTGCTTTTTATACTTTGATTTTTCACCGCAGTCCGCAACATATAACCTACCAACCCGAAATCGAAGCGGTTAATGCTGCCACTATCCGCGAGGCTGTGCAACATGTAGTTTTCGACACCCTCAGTTTCTGGCTCAGACAAACGACCGACACCACCCATCAAGATACTACTCATGTGGACACAACACAAATAGACACCACCCAGATTGACACCACCCAAGTCGGCATACACGACACGCATGGTTCAATCTCCATTTCTCATTTTTCAGTATACCCCAATCCCACTACCGACCAGGTGACAGTGTTGTTACCTCATCCGTCAATGAAATACGACGCTGTGCTCTACGATCTGAAAGGGCGCAGGCTTCGAGCCATGCTATTGTCGGGAACGCAAACAACCATCTCCTTGTCCGACCTACCGAAAGGTGTATATCTGCTCACCCTCATTTCGCCCACCGACAGGCGCACCCTCCACATTGTCAAGACTCTATAAATCGTCACCGGTTGCAACTTTCTACTCCATAAAGGGCGTTTCAAACGCCCTTTTTTTGGTAAGAAAAGCATCTCCGTTACTTAGTGTAGTGACATATTCTCTATTTGTTTTCTATTTATTTTCTATTTTATTTACCTTTTATTTAGCTTACCTAAATAAAAGGTAAAATAAATCTAAAGTAAAGGGGAAATAAAAATAGAATATATGAGGGGTCTGCAACGAGGGAAGACAGCCGCCACGAGGTGGTACGCGTTGAAATGTAGCCGAAGCAGGTGGTAAGAAACGACGAAACAATAGGTGAAACGATATGGGCTCGGTGAGCCTTACTCTCAATAGTCCCTTTTTTATGGGTGGAACTGTTGGATATATTGTTAAACTTTCACATATTCACATACCATTTTTACATACTCCGGCCTTACAGCAAACATTCACTGGATGTTTGCTCCCCTTTAAAAAGGGGACGGCTGACGCGCCACACTGCATACAAACATAGATGTAATCGGACGGCTCCCGCGACGTAAGTCCGCAGGACTTCCTTAATCCTTTTTAAAGGGGTACGCCGTAAGGCGGGGGGTATGTTCCCAAAGGGGGTACCGCGAAGCGGGGGGGTATGCCTCACTAAAACAATCCGCATTTTTGACCGGTTTGGAATAGAAAAGAATACTGAAACGGGTGACTAGCATTTCAGCCAGATAGACGCTGCTTCGATTGTGTGGCTGTTACACTTCTACGCAATAAAATTTGATTAGGTACAACGTGTGGAACGACAGACGTTTGTTGTGCTACTGTGAAGAATAAGGTGATACTTTCGTCGTCGAATGGGAAAAAAGTCGTATCTTTGTACCCGAAAAACAGTAACAAAAACGAGGGTCATTGATTTGTGGCTTAAGGCGACAAGGCGAATGGCCCGATTGATAATTGTTAATAGATTATGAAGAGAATAGTATCGATAATTGTTCTGCTCGTGGCATTTGCCCAGCTGGAAGCACAGCCGGGAGGTGGTGCGGTAGTGCCCAAGCCACAGCGACCCAAGGTGGGTGTCGCCCTCAGCGGGGGCGGTGCCAAGGGTGCGGCGCATATCGGGGTGCTCAAATATATGGAGGAGATAGGCATTCCAGTCGACTATGTCACAGGCACCAGCATGGGCTCTATCATCGGCGGCCTGTATGCGCTGGGCTATTCGCCCGACGAGATGGCTGAGTTGATAGCCGCCATGAACTGGGCACTGTATATGAGCAACAATGTGGATAGGAAATATATGTCGTCCGAAAGGCGAGAATTTAGCAGCGTCTATATGCTCTCGGTGCCCTTCGGTACGGGAGAGTTTCAGGAGAAGTCGCGCCGGCTGATTTCCACGCTACCGAGTGGTGTTATCAATGGTGCCAGCCTCATCAACCTGTTCAGCATGCTCAGCGTCGGCTATAACGACTCGATAGACTTTAACACCCTGCCGATACCCTTCGCCTGTGTCGCCACCGACATTATCAACGGTGACTCGGTGGTGCTGCACAGCGGTGTGTTTGCCAAGGCAATACGCTCCAGCATGGCCATTCCAGGCGTATTTTCGCCGGTGGAGTGGGAGGGGCATCTGCTGGCAGATGGAGGGTTGGTGAACAACTTCCCAGTGGATGTATGCCTTGACATGGGGGCCGATTATGTGATTGGCGTCGACCTGGCTGATGCTTTGGCAGGCAGTATAGACGACCTGCGTTCGCTACCTCAGCAACTTTCGCAGTACCTAAGCATCGCGGTAACAAGCGACCACAACAAGCATCGCGAAATGTGCGACATCTATATGCACC
This sequence comes from uncultured Bacteroidales bacterium, assembly GCA_947303735.1. Lineage (GTDB taxonomy): Bacteria > Bacteroidota > Bacteroidia > Bacteroidales > P3 > Colimorpha. Next base: position 4,543 of record CAMYZD010000024.1, read on the forward strand.
CCGACGTGTCGGGTTACAACATGTTGAGCTTCTCGGCGAGTGCTATCGATACGCTGGTGCGTCGAGGCTACGAGTGTGCTAAGGCACACCACGACGAACTGATGAGGTTGAAGCAGCGGCTGGAGGTCTTTGGTCCGTGTAAGAAGACCTTGCAGGCACCCAGAGCCCGACTGCTCACCGTTAAGGACACCTTTGTGTTGGCTGAAGTGGAGTATAAGGGAGTGGGGCCTGACGAGCGCCATTGGTTGGAGCGCAAAGACGGCCTCGACAATGGCACCGCCATCACCATCAGGGATATAGAGGACGCCATAGGCATCATCAATGGCACGGGTGCCTATTCCAAAATCACATATACCATATTTGAAACCGACGAGGAGTTTTGGCTCAACAACCATGTCTACACCGATGCCGTGGGGCGTGAGTCGTACCGGCTGGTAGTCTCGGTCGAGTATGCCGAGCCACACCTCTTTGCAGTCGGATTCCGTTATGATTCGGAAGAGAGCGCATCGCTACTGTTCCATGCCGGATGGAACGAGCGTAGGCTGTCAGGCTTCAAATTGGGTATGGATGTGGACTTGAACTACAACTTCCGTTTCGGAGCCCGCGGCACATGGTGCGGATTGGGTCTAGGCGATGTGACTTTGGGCTACAAGTATCACAATAGCAGCCTTAATATCAACTATTACGACTCAATTTCCCTCTTGGGCAGACGTATTGACCACCACAATATCAGTCTCTATATATCGGAGTTTCACCTGCTCGACTTCAGCTTTGCTTTTGGTATAGATGAAGACTTCTACTCCAACCGTGGCGGTTTTACTCTCAATAATATGCTTTACGATGGTCTGTTCCATTTCGACCGTACCGAGAACTTCCTAGGCGTCTTCTTCCGGGGACGTTACGACAACCTCGACAATGCCTATTTTGCCACCAAGGGTGTGTATGCCACAGGCGGTGCCAGTTGGCGTAAGAACAACAAGCATCTCTTCCGCGACATCGACTCGGGTTTCGTGGCTGTCGATTTCAACGTCCAGTCTTACATCTCCACCTCACCGCGGTTCACTCTTATTCCGCAGGTCGCGGCCCGCATGGTGCTAGGCAACAACTCGGGTTGGTACGACAATTTGGTGGGCGGCACCCTGTCGGGACGATACCTTGACCACCAACTGGCTTTTGTGGGATTAATCAACCCCTTGCACGTGGACGATATGGCGGCCATACTCCGTCTCGACATGCGCTACAATATCTATAGCAAATTCTACCTCTACTTGATGGCCAACTACCTTTTCTCGTTTGACGAGATGGCTCCGCTCGACTCGTGGAAAGGCTCATTTGGCACGGCCTTCCGTGTCTCATACGATTCGCCTATCGGACCCGTTTCGGTCGATCTGCATTGGAACAACTTCAATCGCCGTTTAGGAGCTTATCTCAATATCGGATATGTCTTTTAGGTAATTGGAAGGCTATAAACTTAAAATGCTGCTGCCAACTATTAATACTTAACTTTGACATGACGAATACCACAATACCCAACACCTTTGGCATTGCCGCCACAGCCGACTGCTACCAAGTGGTCAGCCGTGAGGAGGAACTGCCCTCTATGCTTGCCAACCCCACTTTAGTAGAGAAACCTTGCCTTATTCTTGGTGGGGGTAGCAATATGGTGTTCACGCGCCACTTTTCAGGCACAATCATACATCTCGAGAATAAAGGTGTCCGCCTCATGGAAGCCCATGACGACGACCTCCTTGTTGAGGCGGCAGCAGGAGAAGTGTGGGACGATTTTGTCCGATATTGTATCTCACAAGGGTGGTATGGCGTAGAAAACCTCGTGGCAATTCCCGGCACAGTGGGTGCCGCACCGGTGCAAAACGTTGGAGCCTATGGCAGAGAGGCAAAAGATGTAATCCATAGCGTTCGTGCCTATGAGCTGGGTACGGGCGTAAAGCGTGTGTTCGGCAATGACGAATGTCGCTTTGGCTATCGCGACAGCATCTTCAAGCATGAACTCAAAGGTCGTTATGTGGTCGGGTCGGTCGTGTTCCGTCTGCACAGAACCTTTGCACCCGACATCCGCTATAAAGCTCTCTCCGACGCGTTGTTGGCTGCAGGCATCACCAGCCCCACTCCGACCCAATTGGCAGACACTATTGCCGAGGTGCGTTGGAGCAAGCTGCCCCGTCCTGAGGTGACAGGCAGTGCGGGAAGTTTCTTCAAGAACCCGATTGTCAGTGCTGAACATTACGAGCGGCTCAAGGCAGAGTATCCCGACATGGTGGCTTATCCCGTCGCCGATGGTTATAAGCTGGCTGCTGGATGGCTTATCGAGTGTGCCGGATGGAAAGGACGTTCGATGGGTCGCTGCGGTGTGTATGAAAAGCAGGCTTTGGTGTTGGTCAACCGTGGTGGTTGCACAGGCGCGGATGTTATAGCCCTTGCCGATGCTATCACCGTCGACATTCAAACCCGATTTGGCGTAACCCTCGAAAAGGAGGCAATCATCATTTGAAGTATGAGGTAAATGCTAAGAACTATTAAGAAAGGCTCTGCCCAACATATCAATATATCAACGAATCAACAAAAGAAATGAATACTCCTGAACAATTCTGGTCGTGGTTTCAGACCAATAGTGAACGGTTGACCATGCTCAACGACATCACCGACGAAGAGCGTCGGCAACTTCTTGACGACATGCAGCACCAGCTGGATGCCTATTGCGAGGGTCTTACCTTTGAGATTGGCGAACAAACTGCCCAAGGTCGTACATTAACAATCAGTGCTGAAGGCGATTTTGACTTGTTTAGAAATGTCGTCGAGCTGACCGATAACGCCCCCGATGTTGACTGGTGGGAGTTTGTCCCCTTCAAGCAGCCCAAGGGCAAAGGGCTTAAGGTGCTTTTCGACAAGTATCGTTTCGAGACTGCTAAGATGGCGTTTCAACAGCTCGAGAGTGAAGAAGAGCCCGACATCATCGGTCTGCGTATCGCCCTGCCCGATTTGCCACCAAACTACAAGCCCTCTGAGGATCCTGATGAGGACGACGATTTGTTGGTAGGAGTCTACGTCACTATTGAGGCTCTCATTGGTGAATTCGACTGCACAACACTTATCGGCTATGTCGAGGTCTGTCCCATGCCAAAAGAGCCTTTCAAAGAGGGTTTCCGTCCGCTGGACGATCTCCCAGAGTTTGTCGAATGGTTCAAAGCCAGTCGCGAGAAATAGTTTTTTCCTGCTATATGAAAAAAAGTTCGTACCTTTGCAAACGAATATAAACTATCATTTTCTACAATAGTATTGTTATAATGAGCAAAGTAGATGTGCTGCTAGGTCTCCAATGGGGAGATGAAGGAAAGGGCAAAATTGTTGATGTTCTGACCCCTAACTATGATGTGGTCGCGCGTTTTCAGGGTGGTCCTAACGCTGGTCATACACTCGAATTCAACGGCATAAAGCATGTGCTGCATATTATTCCATCTGGCATTTTCCATGCCGAGAAGTTAAATGTCATCGGCAACGGGGTGTTGATAGAACCCTGTATTTTCCAGAAGGAGATATCTGATTTGGCAGAAAAAGGAGTTGATGCTACGGCTAACCTGTATATTTCTAAGAAGGCACACCTTATTCTTCCGTCGCATCGTATGCTTGATGCCGCCAATGAGCAGGCGAAAGGCAATGCCAAAATCGGTTCCACGCTGAAAGGCATCGGCCCTGCCTACACTGACAAGATTGCTCGCACGGGTCTTCGGGTGGGCGACATCATGGAGTTCGACTTTCGCGAGAAGTACGAGATGCTGAAAAGTCAGCACCTGAGATTGGCTCATACACTCAACTTTGACATCGCTGATTTCCATATCGATGGCTGTGCTATAGATGAGTATGAACGTATGTGGCTTGCGTCGTTAGAAACGCTCAAGAAATTTAAACTCATCAATAGCGAGTATTTCATCAACCGCTGTCTCGACGAGGGGAAACGTGTGCTTGCCGAGGGGGCCCAGGGCTCTATGCTCGACATCGATTTCGGCTCTTATCCCTTTGTCACCTCCTCTAGCACAATCACTGCTGGAGTGTGCTCAGGTTTGGGTGTGGCTCCTTCTCGTATTGGCCGTGTGATGGGTATCTGCAAGGCCTATTGTACCCGAGTGGGCGCAGGTCCCTTCCCCACAGAACTGTTTGACGAGACTGGCACCAGTCTGTGTGAGTTGGGCCACGAATATGGCGCTACCACCGGTCGTCCCCGCCGTTGTGGATGGATTGACATTCCAGCCTTGCGCTATGCCTGCATGTTGAATGGAGTGACCGATCTATTCGTAACCAAGCCTGATGTGATGAACGGCTTCGACGAGGTGAAGATGTGTTTGAATTATAAAATCGACGGAAAGATTACTAACGAGATACCTTTTGAATTCAACGAAGTGGAGATCAATCCCCAGTTGGTTACTTATCCTGGATGGAAGCAGTCACTTGAGGGCATTACCAACTATAACGACCTTCCCAAACCACTGCTCAACTATCTTGCCGAGCTGGAACGTGTCACAGGTGTTGCTATTAAGGCGGTTTCTATCAGCCCCGACCGCAAAGATGTGCTATTCAAATAAAAAAATTATTAAAGAGGCAATATTTTAACAATAACTGCGTTTTTTAGGGCAAATATTTTTTACGAGATGAAAAAAGTTGTTCTTTTCCTCCTTATTGCGCTGCCGTTAATGACGGTGGCACAGAACAAGATAAAGGAAACACAGGTTCCTAAATCTGTTCTGATTTCATTGGACAAGAAATACGACTCATACAAGGTCAAGACATGGTACCAATCACCAGGACAGTATATTGCTGAGTTTGTCTATGATGGCCAAAAGGGTCGTGCCTATTTCACCCACAACGGAGACTGGCAGTACAGCAGTTTCCCTACCAAGCAGGACGACTGTCCCACAGCCATGAACCGCTATTTTATTGACAATTATCCTGGCTACCGCATCAAGTCTATTGACTATGTGGAGCAGATGGATGGTGATGTGTATTACCGTATGATGATTGTCAAGACGGGCGTGGGTTACAGCGATAATGAACTTATTTTCGACCCCCGTGGCCGCCTTCAGAAGAGCAATGCCCCAGACCCTGATGCGGTGAAGCGTGAATACTACACCCTCAACAACCCCGATGAGGGCGATGTGGCTGATGAGCATCTGCGCAATCTTAAGAGCAACAAGGGCGGCAAACGCCCCTCGCCTGTAGAAGATGTGCCCGAAGTGCTTGCTGTTGACACTACCGATGCTATCATTGCCAGTTTCAACAAGATATGCCCTCCTTCCAAGGTAGTTGAAGGTCCCGAATGGGTGACCCGTAATCCTGGGATGGTGGTTGCATACTATATCAATCGTCAGGGCGTGGAGATGGAAGAGGTCTACGATGTGGCCACCGAGAGTCACATCATGTCAGGCAAGGTGCTCGACAAGGATCACTACACAGCTGCTATTGTGAAGTACATCGCTGAGAAGTTCAAAGGCGAGAAGTATAAGATTGAGCGCATGATTGTCTATACCTACGACTCCAAGTGGCGTGTTGATGGTAAGAAACCGAAGCCTTTCACTTATGTGGTGGTCAGCCAAAAGGTTAAAGGATTGGGCAATAAGCTCAAATACACTCGTATGGAGTTTGACGCTTCGGGAGCTTTCACCAATCTTCTCACTCAGCCCATCGATAAGAACGACATTCAGTAATATTGCTTTTTTTTCATAATTCATTCGGCTTGGCTCGTTTCGGATGAAATCTAGGAGCCAAGCCTTTGTTTTAAACATGACGATATGAAGGAGACGTTCCCTGCCTGTTTATACGGTCCGCCTGAGATGCTGTTTGAGCGTAAAAAGGCAGCCGAACAGGCGCTAAAGCGCATCGAGGTGGTGGCTGCCATCATCCGCGACGGAGACCGTATTCTCGCTACACAGCGAGGCTATGGCAAATGGAAGGGCTGGTGGGAGTTTCCCGGCGGTAAGGTGCAGCAGGGCGAGACCCACGAGGAGGCACTCGTCCGTGAAATCAACGAGGAGTTAGATGCCACCATCGTAATAGACCGCTTTCACACCACCGTGGACTACGACTACCCCGACTTCCATCTCACCATGCACTGCTACCTTTGCCACTTGGTCGACGGCCACTATAAATTGGAAGAACACCTGGATGCTCGTTGGCTCACTGCAGACACCATCAATACCGTGCAATGGCTCCCCGCCGATGAGGAACTGGTGGCAAATCTATTCAAAGCGGAACGCTAAAAAATACCCACATTGTTCGCAATTCATGTTTTTTTATTCCTAATTCAAAAATAATTCGTATCTTTGCAATCTCAATCAGTTCCGATGATTTGTTGGATGTGGTTGAACACCATGCGGATATGGCGTAATTGGTAGCCGCGCTAGACTTAGGATCTAGTGGCGAAAGCCGTAACGGTTCGAGTCCGTTTATCCGCACAGATGTCTCCGACGCACTTGCAAGCAGGTGCGTTTTTTTATATAAAAATGTTTGCGTGTCGCTAATCCGCACCATCTTTCATACTTGAGATGTACTTCGAGGTTGAATCTATACATTAGTTTTTTGTGGGTGGGAATACAATAATCAGATGCTTCTTGCGTTATCCAATATTGCATGAAGAAATGTCTGATTATATTGATGCTGCTGTTGTTGGCATTGCCTATGCGGGCGAGTTATCTTTTGGTGCCTATGGACGAGGTGCAGAAGAACCACCTGAAGGCTTATGGCATAGCCTATTGGGCGCTGCAACGTGAGGTGGAAGTTACGTGGTTGCTGAACTACCGTGGTGGCAGCTTTATGATGAAATATGCCGACCTGCTGGAAAAAGAGTGCCGCCTGCGAGGCGTCACCGCCGAGGTGATTGCCGACGGGCAGTCGAGCGCGATACTCTCAGAAATAGCCAATCCCGAGGTGAATATGGATGCTGTGAAGCTGCAAAAGGCTCCCAAAATTGCCGTCTATTCACCTAAGAATAAGCTCCCTTGGGACGATGCAGTGACGTTGGTGCTCACCTATGCTGAGATTCCCTACGACGTGGTTTACGACGAGGAAGTGGTGGCGGGTGTGTTGCCTACCTACGACTGGCTGCATCTGCATCACGAGGACTTTACTGGACAGTATGGTAAGTTCTGGGGTAACTATCGTAACCAGCAGTGGTACATAGAGGATGTGCGTCAGCAGGAGGCCATGGCCAACAAGTTGGGCTTCGCCAAAGTTAGCCAGTTGAAATTGGAGGTGACTCACAAGATACGCGACTTCGTGATGGGTGGGGGGTTCCTATTTGCCATGTGTTCGGCACCCGACAGTTACGATGTGGCACTAGCGGCAGAGAATGTCGACATCTGCGACGTGATGTTCGACGGCGACCCTATGCAGCCCGACGCCCAGAATCAGCTTGATTACAGCAAGACGTTTGCGTTTAAGGACTTCCGTATCAGTACCAACCCCTACGAGTACGAAATTTCGACTATCGATGTTGATGATCGCTCGCGTCAGAAGGTCGTGAACGAAAAGAATGATTTCTTTACCCTCTTCGAGTTCTCTGCCAAGTGGGATTGGGTGCCGACTATGCTCACGCAGAACCATACGCGTATCATCCATGGATTTATGGGACAGACTACTGCCTTCCGTCGCGAGTGTGTCAAGTCCTCTGCCGTGATACTGGCAGAGAATAAGGCTATGAATGAGGTGCGCTACCTACATGGCGAGTATGGCAAGGGCACATGGACCTTCTTGGGAGGCCACGACCCCGAGGACTATCGCCATTTTGTCGGTGACCCACCAACCGACCTCTCCCTATATCCCAATTCTCCTGGTTACAGACTTATTTTGAACAACATACTATTCCCAGCTGCTAAGAAGGAAAAGCACAAGACTTAAGAGTTGAAATTTAAAATTTGAAGACTGAAACATGTTCCGACATCTAATTATATTGCTCTTCACAATGACAGCCCTCACTGCCTCAGCGCAGAAGTGGACGAACTATACCGAAAAGAACTCGGGGCTCATCAGCAATAATATCCTCGCCATCACTTCTGACAATAGGGGCAACCTCTGGGTTGGGTCCACACAGGGCCTCAACAAGTTCAGAGATGGTCAATGGACTGACTATGCCGACTTTAATGAGAAACTCAAAGACCAGTTTGTCAACTGTCTCGTGGTCGAGGGCAACACCCTCTGGATTGGTACCGACGACTATGGGGTCATCGAGTTTAATGGCAACCGCTGGTTTGAGCATGCCGAAGAGACGCATCGCCTCAATATGAAGTATATCCGCGACATAGCTGTCGATCACGTGGGCGTAAAATGGATAGGAGTTACCCTTAGTGGCTTTGTGCAATACGACGGGGTGAACTGGACCAAATTTACCGCCACTGATTCCGAACTGCTCAGCGACTTTATCCTCTGCGTCGTCATTGACAACCGCGACCGTAAGTGGATCGGTACCAACGATGGGCTCTGCGTATACGACGGTCGTCGCTGGCTTTCCTACACCACCAAGAATTCCAAGATATCCCATAATATTGTCCTCTCTCTTGCTATTGACAAGAACAATGTCAAATGGATTGGAACCCTTGAGGGGCTGTGCCGTTTCGACGGAGAGAACTGGGTGCTGTATAACACCGATAACAGTCCCATTCCAGGCAATCAGATTAATGACCTGGCTTTCGACCGTGAAGGCCACCTCTGGATTGCCACCGAAGGAGGTGTGGCGGTCTTCGACTGCAACGACCAGTGGGACACCTTCCGTGCTGGTGACAAATTGCCTCGGTGCATGTATCAGAATGTTACCATCGACCGCAATGGCAACATCTGGTTCGGCACCGACGACAAAGGGCTCTGGTGCTTGTCAGGCTACCAGATGAAAAAACCAGAAGTGGCATTGGCTTCAGATAATCCAGATAGTCCGGAGCCCTCAGATGACACCAAGAGTCCTAATATCTCAGGCAGCCCTTCGAAGGCCGATGGCAATAAAGGTAATGCTACTCAACCAGAAACAGAAGACCGCATCAAGCTTATTCCCAATCTTGAGGAAGGCTACCTTACTATCTTGATGAACAGTCCTCAAGCGGAGGTGACCTTCATTAATTCCAAAGGCGAAAAGGTCCGCACAGTTCCCAAGTATCAAACGGGCAGCCACATCAACATCTCTAAGATGAAGAAAGGCGCCTATACCGTCCGTGTCAAGACCTCTTCGGGTACTCGTTCGGTGAAATTCACTCTAAAATAACAAATACCATTATAAACATGAAGAAACTTACAACCCTTTTCCTCCTACTGAGCATGGCTATTGCCAGCTTTGCCCAGCTGCAGGATCCTGTCAAATGGACCTATTCGGTCAAAGACCTCAACGAGTCGGAGTCTGAACTGGTCTTTACCGCCAACCTGGATGCTGGCTGGCACCTCTATTCACAGTACACCGACCCTGCTGGTCCTATTGCTATCTATTTCGAGTTCACCCCGTCGAAGGACTACATGCTCATTGGCAAAGTGCAGGAGCCTAAGCCGCATGAGGAGTACGACAACGACTTCAAATGCACCGTCCGCTCTTTCAGTGGCAAGGTGACCTTCCGCCAGAAGGTAAAGCGCCTGTCGGATAAGGATTTCAAGGTCAACGGTACTTTTGGCTACCAGCTCTGCAACGATGGCAGCTGCATCGCCCCCGACGACCGCGATTTCTCCTTCTCCGTCAAAGGTGCTCTGCCCGTGGCCGACAAAATGGCGGATGGTGGTGCGGCTGTCGCCGAGACCGACACCCCTGAAGAGTTGCAGGAGGCTGAGCCTGTGGTAGACACTGCCGTCGCTTCTGTGGCTGAAACCGAGGAGGCTCCCGCCGAGAAGAAAGGCCAGTCGCTTATTGTGGTGTTTCTTTGGGCTTTGCTGGGCGGCATCTTGACCATGTTCACCCCTTGTGTGTTCCCCATGATTCCTATGACGGTCAACTTCTTTATGAACTCTACTGACGATAAGCGTGCCTCGCGTCGCCAGGCTTGGTTCTTTGGTTTCTCCATCGTGTTCCTTTTTGCAGTGTTAGGTGCTATCCTCACCCTTGTCTTTGGCCCCGAAGCTCTCTACTTTATTGGCACACATTGGGTACCTAACCTCATCTTCTTCATCATCTTCCTCATCTTCTCCCTCAGTTTCTTTGGCTTGTTTGAAATCAAGATGCCCGAGAAGTGGATTAATAAGTCGGACGAGCAGGCCGATAAAGGTGGTTTCCTGGCACCATTCTTCATCGCTCTCACCACCGTGCTGGTTTCCTTCAGCTGCACGGGTCCCATCCTGGGTGCCGCACTGGTCAGCCTCTCCACCAGCACCACCGACCGTTGGGTGTCGCTCATCACCATGTTGGGCTTCGGCATCGGTTTTGCAGCCCCCTTCACGCTGCTGGCCATGTTCCCCTCGGTGTTGAAAAATATGAAATCGGGCGGCTGGCTCAACACTGTAAAAGTGGTCTTTGCATTCCTTGAGCTGGCTTTCGGTCTCAAGTTCCTTTCGATGGCCGACCTCTATTGCAACTGGGGTTTGCTCGACCGTGAGACATACCTTGCCCTGTGGATTGTGATTTTCGGCCTTATGGGCTTCTACCTATTGGGCAAGCTCAAGTTCAAAGGCGACGAGGAACTACAGCACATCGGTGTTGTGCGCCTCTTCCTTGCCATACTCGACCTTGCTTTTGTGGTCTACATGATTCCAGGCCTGTGGGGTGCTCCTCTTAAGGCGATATCAGGTTTTGTTCCCCCGATGGAAACACAAGACTTTAATATCGAGCGTAGCATAGAAGAAAATGCAGGTACCGTCGCCTATCAGCCAGGCATGGTTGTGGACGAATTGGGGCCGCGTAAATATGCCGACAAACTGCACATGCCCAGTGGTTTCAATGGCTTCTTCGACCTCGATGAAGCCAAAGCGTATGCCAAGCAAGTGGGCAAGCCCATCTTTATCGACTTTACGGGCAAGACGTGTGCCAATTGCCGTGAGATGGAACACTATGTGTGGGCAGACAAAGAGGTCAAGGAAATCCTGACCACCAAATATGTTATGTGTGGACTCTATGTCGACGAGAATACTATCGACCTGCCTGAGAATGAATGGGTGACTGATGAGAAGGGTAAGGTGCTGAAGACCTTGGGTCGCCGTAACCTGTATTATGAGAAGAGCATGTATAATATGAACGCCCAGCCCTACTATGTCATCATCGATGGTGATGGCAATGTGCTCACCAAGGAGAACTACAAGTACGACCGCGACGTGCAGAAGTTCATCGCCTATCTCAATGAAGGACTAAGCAACTACAATAAATAAACTATGAAACACCCGCTCCTCCTCTGTCTTGCCTTTGTGTTTGTTACGGGGATGGCTGATGCCCAGTCTGAGACTCGGGAGGAGCGGTTTGTTCGTAGCTACGAGGCTTTTGTCAGCGAAGTCGTCGCCACTCCTGCCAGCGACTTCCATGGCGACACCCTCAACCATTTCAGGAAGATGCAGCGCCGCTACATGCGTCGTTACCGCTGGTGTTACGACACCCGCCTCTCCCTTGAGCAATTGGAGCAGTTCAACAAGCTCTGTGGCCGTTATAAACGCAAGATGAACTCTGTCACCAACCAACGTCGGTTGGTGGCTCTCAAAGCCCGTATTGAGGGGAGGATAGAGGAAGGATTTCGCAAGCCCAAGGAGGACACGCTCGATACAATCCCTCCGCAAGAGAGTTTCTGGAAGCGGCTTTTCAAACGAGCCGACAAACCAACTGACACGATACCTCTTCTCGACCCTGCCTGTCCTTAACTTTTGTCTGGGTTGTATGCTTTAAATCATAGATTTATAGTGTATTCAGTCTTATTGATAGGCATAGTTTAGAGAAATGTCCCTCAAAAATGACATTCTAATCTCATTTTCTATGGGAAATCGGTAGTGGTTGAAAGGAAAACTGAGTGTTAAAGCCAGTGTGCAACGGACTGAAAACCATCGGTCATTATGTTAATTTTCTCAATTTTGGATGCTGAAATTTTGCCATATCGCAAAAAAGTAGTACTTTTGCACTCGATTTCGACACTCGAAATAAGCATTGCGGGGTAGAGCAGAGGTAGCTCGTCGGGCTCATAACCCGGAGGTCGTTGGTTCGAATCCAGCCCCCGCTACAAAATCAAAAGTAAGCAGGACGAGAGTTCTGCTTTTTTTATGCCCGCAATTCGCCCCGCTACTCAATCAGACAAGTAGCTTGCAATTAGCAACCTGTTTTTTTTTATCCCTTCAACCTGCCGTGAGCTTACTCTCATAAGAACAGCAGGGTAACCCTTTTCGTGAACTTTCAATATAGACTGCTTCAGACATTGTTGAATGCCCCACCCACCCTGCTGCAGTAGTGGGTTCGGGTGTGGTTCGTTTCGTTACCAATTTTTCATCGCATCATCTTCGATTAGGAGAGTGAAAAAGAGGTGTATTGTTAATGTATTTTAGTTGTAAAAGACATATAGTCACTGCTTTATCGTAATAATAGCAAGACGGGGTGTGTCTTTTGTTGATTTGGGGTTGTCTGTGTTGGAATCTGTCGGGCAGGGCTGATTGGATGGGGGAAGACCTTTTGGGGGAGTGTTGGTGAGTTGAGATGGGTTTAAAGGGATTGCAGTTGGGCTTTGGTTGTCCTTTATTGATAATTTTTTATCGAAATGCGATAAATATTGTTGATAAATCAATAAATAATTGTATCTTTGCAACCCAATCCACCGAAGACAGGAGGTCTGTCCAAGGGTGAAAATGATTGAAATTTAATGGAAAAGATAAAAAATAGTTTATGAGTTATATGAGAAAAATATCCTTTATTCTGCTTGGAATTGCCCTTATTGCAGGGTGTGGCCAAGGTGTTGAGAATGCTGAGTCGTTGGCTGAAGGTGGGGTGGAAGTAAAGGGTGATACCTTGGTGGTGTCCTCTACTTCGACCATCGCATCTCGGTTGGAATGTGGCATCGTGGGTGATTCGGTGTATGCCGCTACGCTGACCACCACCGGAGTGGTGATGGCCATACCTTCGGCTTATGCCGAGGTGGCGGCTCCCTTTTCTGGAAGAGTTGTGCGCTCATTGGTGCGCATGGGGCAGAACGTGAAGGCTGGGACTCCGCTGTTTGAGATCTCTTCGTCCGACTATGGCGAGGTGGTGAAAAATTACGTGCAGACCAAGTCGGAGAAGGAGATGGCAAAGCGCGCATTGGACCGTACACAGGATCTCTTTGACAACAAGGTCGCTTCGGCCAAGGAACTCGACGAGGTGAAGACAGCCTATGGTCTGGCTCTTGAGGAGTATCGTCATGCGGTGGCGGTTGCCAAAGAGTATCAGATTGACCTGAAGAGTGCCGAGGTGGGACAGCCTATGGTGGTACGCTCGCCAATATCGGGTAAGGTGTTGGGTAATAATTTAGTGATAGGAGAGTATTTGAAAGAGGATGCCGATGCCAAGGTGGTGGTCGCCGACTTGGACAAGGTGTGGGTGAAGGCCAATGTGAGCGAGATGGATGCTCCTTATGTGGATGGTATCAAGGAGGTTGAGGTGAGCTTGGTGGCTCGTCCCGACAGCACGGTGAAAGGGCATGTGGCGTATGTGGGAGGCATCTTAGACCCCGAGACCCGCACGGTGCAGACCATTATTGAGTGTAGCAATCCCCGTCATCTGATGCTTCCGAATATGTATGCTCAGGTGCGTATGCAGGTACAGAATTGCAATAGTATCATCGTGCCCAAAGGGGCCGTGCTGCAGGGCGACAAGAGCCGCTATGTGCTACGAAAGGTGGGCGATGGCTGCTTTGTGCGCACTCCGGTAGAGGTGATTTCTGTAGACGAGCATGGCCTGCGTGTGGTCAAGGGGTTGAAGGCTGGCGATGAGATCGTGATGCAGGGAGGATTCTATCTGGTAGACTTTAAGTAGTGGCAGAATGTGCTTTTATTGTGACCTGTGACCTGTTGATACGTTGAATGGTAATGTCTAATCACTAATCACTGTTCACTAATCACTAAATTACAATCTTCTAATTCCTTTTCGTGTATGATTGATAAATTAGTAGGCTGGGCAATCGACCACAAGGCAGTGGCGGCTGCTATATTTGGACTGCTCTGTGCTGCAGGCGTAATTGCTTGGAACGCGCTTTCGATTGACGCTTATCCCGACATATCGGATACAACCGTGCAGGTGGTGACACAGGTACCGGGCCTTGCCACCGAGGAAATTGAACAGCAGATATCTATCCCCGTAGAACGGGCTCTAGGTGGTATTCCCAACCTGGTTACCATGCGCAGCAAAAATAGTTTCGGCATTTCTACTGTGGTGCTGGTCTTCGACGACGGCGTGGACGACTATTGGGCGCGACAACGTGTGACCGAACGGCTGGTAGGGGTTGACCTGCCCTATGGTGCAGTGCCAGAGTTGAATCCACTTACTGCACCGACGGGCGAGATATTCCGTTATATAGTGGAAAGCCCCGATGGCAGCCACGACCTACGTAGCCTTACCGATATCCATAAGTGGACGATTATCCCCTATCTGCGCCAGATTTCGGGTGTGGCAGATGTGAGCAACTACGGTGGTATCACCACTCAGTATCAGATAGAACTATCACCCGAGAAGTTGAGAGAGTATGATGTCTCGCTCAGCGATATAACAGAGAAAGTGGAACAAAACAACCTCAATGCCGGTGGTAGCATCCTTACCGAAGGCAGCCTCAGCTATGTGGTGAGGGGTATCGGCCTTATCAGTGATCTAGAGGGGTTGGGCGACATCGTGGTGAAGACTGTGAACGGCACACCCGTATACCTGAGGGATTTGGGAGAACTGCGCTATGGCAATTTGGAGCGCAAAGGCGTGTTGGGCTATAGCGACGACAATCGCGACTATGAGGATGCTGTGGAGGGAATCGTGCAGATGCTGCGTGGCGAGAACCCCTCGGAGGTGCTGGAACGTGTCCATGCCTCGGTCGACGAGCTGAACAACGAGATATTGCCCGAGGGCGTGCGCATCCACCCCTTCCTCGACCGCACCGACCTAGTGGGCGAGACCCTCAAGACGGTCTCCCATACCTTGTTGATAGGCATGTTGTTGGTGATAGTGGTGCTGATGATATTCTTGGGCAACTTCAGGGGTTCGCTGGTGGTCGCCATCACTATCCCCATAGCCTTGCTGACGGCCTTCGTCTTGATGAAGTTGACGGGCATACCTGCCAACCTCCTCTCGCTAGGAGCTATAGACTTCGGCATCTTGGTCGACGGCTCGATCGTGATGATGGAGAATATCTTGAAGAAACGAGAGCGTCATCCCGAGAAAGAGTTGACCGCTATGGACGTCAAACAGCGTGCTAAAGAGGTGGCCCGCTCCATATTCTTCTCTACGATAATTATTATTACCGCCTACCTGCCTCTCTTTGCCTTTGAACATGTCGAGCGGAAACTCTTCACCCCGATGGCATTCACTGTGGGCTATGCCCTCGTCGGAGCCCTGCTGACATCCTTGCTGCTCACACCGGGTCTCTCGTTCATAGCCTATCGCAAACCCCGCAAGCTCTATCATAATAAGTGGCTCGAGCGACTCAATAACAACTATGCCAGGCAAGTAGGCGTGTTGTTGGGCAAAGGACGTGCCGTATTGGCTACCTTGCTGCTTATATTGGGTGGTTCGGCAGTGCTGTCGTTCACCGTGGGCAAAGACTTCCTGCCACCGCTCGACGAAGGGTCGGTTTGGGTGCAAGTGCAGCTACCTTCGGGTATTTCTATCGATGAGTCGAAGAAGATGGCTGACGACTTGCGCCGTGTGCTGAAAGAGTTTGACGAGACCTCGTATGTGATGACCCAGCTGGGACGCGACGACGAGGGTGCCGAGTGTTTCTCCCTCTCGCATGTGGAAGCAGGCGTGGGATTGAAGCCCTACAACACCTGGAAAAGCGGTCGCACCAAGGCCGAGCTGGTTGAGGCCATGGCAGCCGCCATCGAGCAGATGCCTGGCTATTCGGCAGGCTTCTCGCAGCCTATCATCGATATGGTGATGGACCAGATAGCCGGCACTCATAGCGACTTGGCATTGAAGGTCTATTCCGACGATATTGACGAGGGACGCCGAGTGGCTGAGGAAATTGCTGCGGTCGTGTCGGGCATCAAGGGTGCCACTGACGTGGCTGTGGACCAAGAGCCTCCCACACCCCAGTTGCAGATATCGGTCAACCGCTCCAGCATCGCCCAGTATGGGCTGAATGTCTCCGACGTGACCGAACTCATCGAGCTGGCCATTGGTGGTCGGGCCATTTCGCAGATTTATATGGGCAGCAAGGTCTACGATATTACCTGCCGCTATGCCGAGCGTTACCGCAACACCCCCGAGGAGATAGGCAATCTGCTCCTCACCACCGCCGACGGGGTGAAGGTGCCCCTCTCGGCTGTGGCAGATATCAAGATGGCCCTCGGGGCCAGCACCATCATGCGCGAGATGGGCCGCCGATACACACTGGTCCGCATCAACCTGCGTGGTGCAGACCTGACTACTTTTGTTTCCGAAGCCGACAAGCAGATAGGGCAGAAGGTCCAGTTCGACCGCGAGAACATCCACCTGCATTGGGCAGGTCAGTTCGAGAACCGCAACCGCGCCTTTGGTCGCTTGGCGCTGGTGGTACCCTTGGCTTTGATGGTCATGTTCATCCTGCTCATCTTTGCCTTCAAGCGGGTGCGACAGGCCGTGCTGCTGATGGTGGTCGTGCCCCTTGCCCTCTTTGGCGGCATGCTTGCCCTGAATGTGCGAGGCATAACACTCAATGTGTCGTCGGCCGTAGGCTTCATTGCGCTGATAGGTGTAGCCATGCAGAACGGTATTATTATGATATCCCATATCAACCATCTGCGTGAGCGGGGCAAGGGGTTGCGCAATGCCGTTGTCGAGGGAGCAGCCCACCGTATGCGTCCCGTGCTCCTAACCGCCTCGGTAGCAGTGTTGGGTCTATTCCCAGCCTCCATATCCACCGGCATTGGCAGCGACGTGCAGCGTCCCTTGGCCACCGTCATCGTCTACGGTCTGATATTTGCCACTATCGTCACCCTGTTCATCCTGCCCACGCTCTACTATCTGTTGGAACGTCAGGTCTTGCGCCGCCAGCATGCTGCCGACGATGAAATTAAAAACGTGACAAATTAAGAATTAAAAACGTGACAAATTAAGAATTAAAAATTAAGAATTAAAAATTGGCTGCCGACCCAACTTCTTAGTTCATAGTTCTGTCTAATCACCAATCTAAAAGTGAAAAGTGAAATTGACTGACGCTTTCATTTGTCTAATCACTAATCACCGAAGAATAAACACCTATCCCAAATGAAGATACTACCACATATCACCCTACTCCTTCTGCTGCCTTCGGTCGCAGGCGCTCAGCAGCTGGACTATACCTCCTATATCAATCGAGTGATGCAAGGCAATTTGGACTATGCCGCCGCTCGGCTCGACCTCTCGGTGTCGCAGGCCGACCTGGCTGCAGCCCGCAAGATTGCCGACCCCTCCATCACGGCCGAGTATGGCAACAACAGCGACTGGGACATCGCCATGGGTCAATCGCTCAGCTTTGGACTTGAAAAGTCCATTTCCCTTGGCAAGCGTTCCGCCCGCATCCGAGTGGCACGACAGCAACTCGATGCTACCGAAGCAGGCCTACAGCATTTTGTTCAGACCCTTAGGGCCGAGGCTACACTTGCCTTCCTTGATGCCTTATTGGCACGCGACAGGGCCGTCGTCGGCGAGTTGTCGGCTGCCTATATGCAGTCGCTCTACCAAAGCGACAGCCTGCGTCATGCTGCTGGCGAGATGTCGGAAATAGACGTGCTGCAGACCCTCGTCGAGGCTAGCGTTGCAAGGCAGGACTATCTGGCACTGCTGGCCGAATATCGCAATGCACTTGTGCAGCTCGACCTCCTTATGGGGCAGCCGTTGCAGACCACCCAAGAGGTCGCAGGTCGACTTGAAGACCCACGGCAGTACTTCGACCTAAATAGTCTTCTCTCCGCTGCCGACACCTTGAGGATGGACCTCGTGCAGCAACGCCTTGAGGCCGACATGGCCGCCAGCGAGGTGACCCTGGTGCGGCGCGAGCGTATGCCCGATATCGACCTTGCCTTGGGTGTGAGCCTCAACTCCCGTGTGCGCAACGAGGAGGCACCCGCACCTCAGTTTGTGGGTTATACCGTAGGGGTGGGTATCCCCCTGCCTGTGTCCAACCTCAATCGGGGCGAGGTGCGCTCCAGCCAGTTCCGCGCTCAGCAGGCACAAGTGCGTACTGATATGGCTCGGCAGCAGGCACAAGCCGAGATCATACAGGCCTACAACAACTACCGCTCGGCCGTCGGCCGACTGGCCAGCTACGATGCCTCCGTTATGGACAATGCCCGTCAGGTGCTGGATGGCAAACGCTACGCCTACCACCGTGGCGAAACCTCACTGCTCGACCTCATCAACGCGCAACACACCTACAACGAGATCCAGCAAGCCTATGCCGAATGTCTGCACGACTGCATGGCCGCATGGGTCGAGTTGGAACGCAGTGCCGGCATCTGGGACATCCGTCTCTAGTCTCCTTTTGGGGAGAGTGTGACCCCATTTCCGACAGAAAAGACCATAAACAATCCGACCCTTTGGCGGGTCGGATTATTTTTAGTATATTTGCACCCTCTACCACTATGAAACGGACCCTGTCTATAACTCTGACTATTATGCTACTTGGCATAAGTATGCCAACGTTCGGCAGGGCTATAGATACGGCAAAAGGTGCAGCCGCAAAGGGCGCGACCACCTCCGAGCCACCCTCTACGGTGGTGACAACCCATCTCGATTTGGTCGACCCCGATGATGGAGAGATCTCCTTGCGCGAGGCTATGCTTTATGCCATGGACGACCCCACGCTGGGTGGTCTCATCACCTTCAACATTCCTGCCACCTTGCCGCTTACGATTGTCCTCAATGCCCCGCTTCCTACTTTGAATGGCGACACCCTCAGCATCGATGGCCTCAACTTGGGGTCCGATGGGGGGCGGGTGTGCCTCAGCGGCGACGACCAGTATCAGTTGTTCCGATTGGAGAACCAGTCCAGCCTCACGCTTTCCCATCTTGAACTAGTGCATGGCCTTGCCTCTGACGGAATGGGAGGCGCCATCTACTGCCAAGGTGCGGCACTGACGGTCGACCACTGTCGGCTAGCATACAACAGGGTGCTGGTAGCCAACGCCACGACGGCTACCTCCTGCTATGGGGGTGCCATCTATGCTAGTGGCAATGTCGACCTGTCTCTGCAGAACACGCTGCTGGATAGTAATATGGCACTAGTGGCCGAAGGTGCCTGTGTGGGTTCTTATTCCTATGGTGGAGCCATAGCCCTGTCGCAGGCTGCCCACGTTGCGTTGACCAACTGTCGGCTCGAGGGGAACGAGGCAGCCTATGGTGGCAGCATCTTCGCTCAGGCGTCGGGCTCTGCGTCGGGCAGCACTCTACACATCGGTCGATGTTGCTTTTGGGGTAACAGCGCCTCAGTGCATGGCGGTGCGATGAAGACGACCAGTGTACAATATTGGGTGCATGGCTGCACCTTTGGAGGCAACATGGCTACCATGGGTGGTGCCCTTCATTTGGGTGGAACACTCTATCGCACACCCTCTGTCACCAGTTGCACCTTTGTCTCCAACGGGTCACTCTCCTCCTATGGGGGCAGCGCCATCCGTGTCGATGGGCAGCAAACCGCCTTGCAGCTCTGCAACAATCTCTTCGTCCGCAGCACGCCCCTTTCTCTAGCCCGCGATGTCGACGCTCCCGGCAACACCACCCTCCAGTCGTGGGGCGACATCATTTCCGTCACCAACCTACCTGCCACGCACATCTTCCCTTTGGGGTTGCCTAATGCCATTGATGCATCTGCCCAAGTGGGTGCCTCAGCCATCGATACCGTTGTCGAGGGTGTCCTCCACAGCGTATACCCACCCGTCGCAGAGTCGGCGGCGGCCACTCTCGGAGCCGCCGTTGGACTAGTCCTAGGCACCCAGAGCGCTACCGCCCACTGGGTTCCTAGCGGGTCGGCTGGCTCTTGGGTCAACAACACGGCGGGCATCACGCTCACTTCGTCCGTGGCTGTCGACTCGCTCGACGAGCTGGGTAACCATCGTTCCCCCCTAGGCGGTGCGCAGAGCGTAGGCGCCATTCAGTGGCAGCACCATCAGTTCGACACTGTGGTTCTCTGCCACGAGAGTTCCTACACCCACCTAGGACAGCTCTATACCCTCTCGGGCGACTACGTTGACACACTCTATACCCCTACCGCCCTTACGATAGTTCATCTTCATCTGGTGCTGCAGGCTGACCGCGACAGCCTGTGGGTCGTCGAGGCGTGCGACAGCCTTCTGTGGTATGGCACCACCTACACCTCCAGCACCAATACGGCTACGCACATCTTCCCGAATGCCACCACGTTGGGGTGCGACAGTATTGCACGGCTCCATCTAGTCCTTCATCAGAGCACACACAACAGCCTGTCGGCCACCGCTTGCGACTCTTATTCTTGGCACGAAAAC
>CAMYZD010000025.1 GCA_947303735.1 uncultured Bacteroidales bacterium
AAATAAATATGAAGAGATTAAGTAAATTAATGATGGTCTGTATCATGGCTGCCGTTATGATGATGTCTGTAGGCTGCCATAAAGATTCTATTTCTCCTATTATCCCTGATTCTCCTATTATCCCTGATGGAGCGTTGCCTGGCCTATTCTCGGTGAGTGCAACGCAGCAAGTGTTTTTCTCGCAGGGCAACCTACAGTACCAAGCAAGCACCAATACTTGGCGATTTGCTGAACACCAGTATGACTATGTAGGTACACAAACATCCGATGGTTTTGGATATTACGGAGGTAATGTCAGCGGAAGTGATAACCGCTATATCAGCTCCACCTATAGTGGTTGGATAGACCTCTTTGGTTGGGGCACGGGCAGCAATCCAACCCTATCCCCCGTCGATGGGGACTATGGTGCCTTTGTGGACTGGGGCTGCAACCCTATCAGCAACGGAGGAAATACCAACAACCTATGGCGCACTTTGACAAAATCTGAGTGGGACTATCTTTTCAACAGTCGCACCGATGCCTCATCTAAATGTGGTACTGGCAACATTAACGGTGTGGGCGGGCTGATTATACTTCCCGACAGTTGGACACTGCCTTCGGAGTGTTCGTTCGCTTCAGGATTCGCCATTATTAATCCTAACACCCATCCTGACTGGACACACAACAGCTACACTCTCGCACAGTGGGCGCAGATGGAGGCAGCAGGTGCAGTCTTCCTGCCTGCGGCGGGCTACCGCCTCGGCACGTATGTCCACGATGTGGGCAACTTCGGCGGCTATTGGTCGTCCATGCCCTACAGTGAGTACTACGCGTCCAACATGGACTTCAACAGCAACTATCTCAACGCGGCGAGCAACTACGATCGCTTCATCGGGTTCTCTGTACGCCCCGTTCAGGATAATTAATTTATTAAAACGTTAAACCTTGTTGCGGGCAGTCTCCGCTGCCCGCAACTAAAAATAAAGAGCCCTTGCCGTCGCGGGTGGGACTCTCTTTTGTCACTTATTCTTGATGATAAATAATGTGTAATTGAGAGTGCGTGCCGCTATCACACTATCGTGACCGTGTAAGTTAATGGTTGCTAGGAGGCATTACAAATTGTTCAATATTGTCTGGTGTGATAACATTGTATTCCGCGTCGGGATAGGCGGCAATGAAACTTTTTGGGGCTGCCACTTGCTTTTTGGGGTTGTATTTGAACTCGTAAGCATGTAGTTGGCCGTTGTACTCCTCTAGGTAGTCTATCTCCTTCTGCTCTTGGGTGCGCCAAAAGTAAGTATTGCACCAGTGACTATAATACTCGTTGTATTTCATGCGTTCAGCTACGACAAAGTTCTCCCATAAGGCTCCTGTGTCCATACGGTTTTCTATTTGAGCGAATCCAGAAATCAATGCATTGCGAACCCCATTGTCATAGAAGTATATTTTCTTGCTGTGCTTCAGTTCGCTGCGCATGTTTCGGCTGTACGAAGGAAGACGGAAGATGATGTATGCTTTTTCTAGCACGTTGATGTATGCCTCTATGGTTTTGGCATCTATACCTACGGTGCTAGCCAGTTCAGAATAAGATATTTGTGACCCGATTTGATACGCCAAAGCCTTTAGTAGAAGCACTAGTTTGTCTGATTTCTTCACATTGTCGAGAACGAATAGGTCGCGGTACAAATAACTGTCTGTCAGCTGTCGCAACACCTCAATCTCATTTCCAGCAGATGTGACAACTTCGGGATAGTAGCCGTATACCATGCGATGTGGGATAAGGGTCAGTTCGTTCAGTAGGCCGTGGTGTTCTGCCATCTCGGCAAAAGAGATGGGGTACATGCGGTATTCCCATTTGCGTCCAGTTAATGGTTCGTTCAAACGGTTGGCAAGTTCGAAGGAAGAACTACCAGTGGCAACCAGTTGGACATCTTTGATTTGGTCGGTTACTAGTTTCATCCTCAGACCGATGTCCTTAATGCGTTGTGCCTCGTCAATGATTAATAACCGTTTACCACCTAGTAGTTGCTGTAGGCGGGTGGCGGACATATTTTCCATCAATGTCTGTGTGGCTATATCGTCACCGTTAAGCCAAATGGTGTCGTCATTTTTCGGGAAAAGTTGTTCCAATAATGATGTTTTACCTGTTTGTCGGCTCCCCATTAATATGATTGCTTTACCTTTAAAAAGATGTTTCTCAATGGTTTCTTTTAAAATTCGGTCTATCATTGTGGTGAAATTGTATGGTGCAAAAATACAACTTTTTTAGAATTTGAGGAATGAAATCCTGAAAAATTGCCAAATTTCAGGAATATAATCCTTGAAAATTGCCAGATTTCGGGAATTGGAGTCTATTTTTCCCCCCCCCTCATTGCTGCGTGGCGAAGTAGGCGATGATGGCTTTGGCTTTGGCGGGGCCGACTACTTTGGCTAGGTCGGCTTCGGTTTGGAGGCGTACCTCTTTCACGCTGCCGAATTTCAGGAGTAGGTCGCGGGCGGTCTTGTCGCCGATGCCCGGGATGTCGGTGAGCTGGGTGCGGAAGGTGCCTTTGCTGCGTTTGTCTTTGTGGAAGGTGATGGCAAAGCGGTGTACCTCGTTTTGTATCTGTTCCAAGAGGTGGAAGAGGGGGTCGGTGGGTTTGAGTCCTACCACCTTGGGCGGGAAGCCGTAGAGGAGCTCGGAGGTGTGGTGGCGGTCGTCTTTGGCAAGGCCTGCGATGGGGATTTCGAGGTGCAGCTGGTCTTGGATGACCTGTCGTGCCACTTCCATCTGTCCCGCACCGCCGTCGACAACCAATAGTTGGGGCAGGGGCTGACCTTCGTCGGAGAGGCGTTTGTATCGCCTAAAAATAACCTCCGCCATAGAGGCGTAGTCGTCGGGGCCTTCGACAGTCTTGATGTTGAATTTGCGATATTCCTTGCGGTTGGGCTTGCCGTTGGTGAAGCGCACCATGGCTGCCACGGGGTAGGCTCCCTGTATGTTGGAGTTGTCGAAGCACTCGATATTGACGGGCAGCATGGGCAGGTTCAATGCCTTCTGTATGCGTTCGAGCAAGTGCTGGTGCTTGCGGTGCAGCTCGCCCTCGTCGGGGTTGACCAAGGCACGTTGGTGACGACACTGTATCTGGTATGCCTTGACATTGCGCAGCGAAAGTTCGAGTAGTTGCAGGCGGTCGCCACGGGTGGGGACGGTCTGCTTGAGATATTCCTCTGGTAAGTCCGCTACATGGAAAGGCAGCACAGCCTCGCGGGCGGTGCTCTCGGTGCGTTCGTGCAGGGTTGGGATGACGGTGGAAAGCAGCTCCTCGTCAGTCTCGTCAAGTTGTTTGCGTATTTCGTGTGAGAAGCTGTAGATGATGCTGCCATTCTTGATGCGCATCATGTTGACGTAGGCATACTTTTCGTCCGATACGATGCCAAAGACATCCACGTCTTTAACCGAGGTGTTGACCACGGTGGAGCGGCTTTGGTATTCTTCTAATCGTCGGATGCGGCGTTTCATTATTTCCGCTTCTTCGAAACGCAGTTCTTCCGCCAGCGAGAGCATCTGGCGTTTCATCTCTTCTACGATGTCGGCAAAGTCGCCTTTAAGAATTCGGCGGATGTTCTCGATGTCCGCCATGTATTCCTCGTGGCTTTGCAGTCCGGCACAGGGAGCTTTGCAGAGTCCTATCTGGTGCTTCATGCAGGGCTTGTGCTGCATCTTGTTGCACTTGCGATAGGAGAAGAGTTGGTCGATGATGTCTTGCAGTTCGCGCATGATGCGCTGGTTGGGGTAGGGGCCGAAATACTGCCCTTTGATATGGTGGTTGCGGGTGAAGAGCAGGCGCGGGTACTCCTCGTCGGTGATGCAGAGGTAGGGGTAGGACTTGTCGTCCTTGAGCATGCTGTTGTAGCGCGGCTGGTAGCGTTTGATGAGGTTGTTCTCCAGCAGCAGGGCGTCGACCTCGGTGGCGACCACGGTGACGCGGATGTCGTAGATGTGGCGCACCAGCATCCGTATCTTGGCACTCTTGTCGTCGTAGTGCGAGAAATAGGAACTGACCCTCCGTTGCAGGTTGCGTGCCTTGCCCACATAGATGACATTGCCCTCCTCGTCGAGATGCTGATACACTCCAGGGTTCTCTGGAATGGTCTTCAGCTTGAGTGCAATGCGGTCTATATGTTTATTGATTGAGGAGTCGATCATATTTTAATTGAAAATTGAAAATTGAAAATTGAAAATTGAAAAGGGCTGCCGCACCTAGAGATTTCACTTTTCACCTTTCACTTTTCACCTTACACTTTTCACCTTTCACCTTTCACTTTTCACCTTTCACTTTTCACAATTACTCCGGGTATTCCAGCTTTGCTTTCTCAATCTTAAAGTTGAGGCTTTGGATGCCGTGGATTTCATACTTGCTGGTACGCTGTCCAACATTGATGGAATGGGTTGAAGAGGTGTTGAAGAAAAAGTACTGCCTAACAGTCTGAGAAATGGTGAGTAGTCCCTGCTCGTCGAAGGTTCCCATCCAGTTGCCGTTGTGATTTCGCAGCAAGAGGGTGCTGAAAAGGGTACGGTTCTCGTGATTGCTATTGTCGATCTCCATCATAATGGGAAGTCCAGTCTCGTGGTAACGGCTGGTGTCGACAGTGACAGTAAGGATAAAGTTGTAACAATCGTCGGTATTGTGGGGTGTTACCTCGAAGTGTTCTGGCTGGAAGCGCAACCAAGTGTTGTTATCGAATGTGCGAGTGTCGTCGAGCAGCACCTTGTTGCCGCATGAAGTGAGGACCATCAAGCTCAGCGTGATGAGGGATAGCTGAAAGAGTGTTTTCTTCATTTATATGTTGATATGTTGATACGTTGATATGTTGATTCGATGATACGTTGATGATAGCGTTCGTGTCACAGGTCACTAACTGTTAAGGCTTCAAGTATCTGAATTGCATTGGTGGCTGCGCCCTTGCGCAGGTTGTCGGACACGACCCATAGGTTGAGAGTGCAGGGTTGGGTGTCGTCGCGGCGTATACGGCCAACAAACACCTCGTCACGATGGTGTGCCATGACAGGGGTAGGGTAGAGGTTTTGAGAAGTGTCGTCGCAGACCACTACGCCTGGGGTGTTGGCAATTAGTTGTATGGCTTCGTCTAGGTCATACTCATTGTGAAATTCTACATTCACCGCTTCGCTATGACCACCTACTACAGGCACACGCACTACGGTGGCATTCACTTTGATGGTCGGGTCGCCTAGTATCTTGCGGGTCTCGTCAACCAGTTTCTGCTCCTCGGTGGTGTATCCGCTAGGCAGGAAATCGCCTCCATGGGGAAACAAATTACGGTAAATCTGATTGGGGTAGGCGGGTTGGTATTGGTCTCCCATGGCTTGTTCCATGCATTGACGCAGTTGCGAACTAGGTACATGGTGCTCCGCGGCGTATGCCTCTTCTGCTTCCAATTGGCGCACGGCCTTGATACCGGTACCGGTTATACTCTGATAGGTAGATACTACGATGCGCTTGATACGGTATTTCCAGTGTAGACGCGAAAGGGCAAGCACCATCTGTATGGTCGAGCAGTTGGGGTTGGCTATGATGCGGTTGTCTGGAGTGACTGTTGTCATGTTGATTTCGGGCACTACCAATGGCACCTCGTTGTACATACGCCAGCATGAGGAATTGTCCACTACCGTACATCCCACTGCGGCGAACTGGGGGGCATATTCTCTTGAAGTAGAGGCTCCGGCCGAGAAGATGGCATACTGGGGATGCTGAGCTATGGCATCTTCCACACTTGTGACGGTGAGTTTCCGTCCAGCAAAGTCAATTTGTTTGCCAACCGACTTTGGTGAGGCTGCAACAATAATGTCATGCTCTGCAAATCCTCTCTCTTCTAATACCTTTAGCATAACGCCACCTACCAAGCCAGTGGCACCAACAACGGCTATTTTCATTGTCTTTGGTCTGAAAGGGTTATCTGATAAGGGTGACTGTTCCCTTCACATCTTGGGTGATTTCGGGGTTGAGGCTGTTGCGGTAGCGGATGATATAAACATAGGTGCCTTGGGGGCATCGGCGTCCACTCATGTCCGTGCCGTCCCAGGCGCTTTCACTACCAGAGAAGTAGTAAACCTGCGCGCCGCTACGATTGTAAATCCATACCTGTATCTCGTTTATATTGCCTTGGATATGGGGAGCCCAGAGATTGTTGTCGTTGCGGTCGGGGGTAAACGCATTAGGTATGTAATGTGACACTTTGTGCAGCGGAATGACTGAGGTGGCTGTATCGTCGCAACCATAGTTGTTATGGACGGCAAGTCTCACTTCCATGGTGTCTGCCCCATCCAAGGGGAAGATGATGCTTGTCTCGGGCAGTTGGCTGGTATGTCCGTCGGGAAGTAACCATTTTCTTGTGTCATGTCCGTAACTGCGGTCTATCAGTTCGATGGTCAGTTCGTCGATGGTGGCCACTTCGGGGGTATGCTCAATAATCGCCTTCATCGGAATGATGGTAAAGTCGAGGGTCACGATGCTGTCGCATCCCCATTCGTTGGTAAGAATCACAGTATCTTGGCTGCGAGTGTCGTCGTTATCGGCAGAATAGGTTCTTCCGTTCAGCCAGGTGTAGGGTTTGCAGTCCAGCACAGTGTCGGTGTTGTAGCTGAGGTCTGACACCACTAGGTGCAAGTGCATGGTACTGTCGCTTTCATGAACTGAGTAGTAATGCTTCGAAGTGTCGAAAGTTTCCTGAGGTCTGGCAAAATGCATCCCACACCAGTCGTAGCTCTCTCCCCGGCAGATACCTACAGTGTCGTAGAAGTTATAGTTAGGATATGTCAGTATCATGATACTGTCGTAATTGTGACATCCGTTGCTGAACGAAGCATTGCAGTAGACAAAGGTGGTGTCAGTGTGGTTCTGTACAAGCATGTCGTTGTCGTTGTTGAAGATAACGCTGGTGAAGTTGTTAGTCAGTGACGAGGCAGGCATGGGGACAAGCTGTCCGTTAATTAATTTTCTAGCGCTCCATGCGCAGGAATCAAGTCTTTGTGTGTTGGGGTATTGGAGAATAATGGTGGTACGTTCACCCTCAGCAAGAATTGAGTCGTTAGTAATCAAATCCATTTCTCTGTTTCTGTCGA
This sequence comes from uncultured Bacteroidales bacterium, assembly GCA_947303735.1. Classification (GTDB taxonomy): domain Bacteria; phylum Bacteroidota; class Bacteroidia; order Bacteroidales; family P3; genus Colimorpha. The sequence continues at coordinate 7,103 of CAMYZD010000025.1, forward strand.
CACCGATGGTGATGGTATCACGCATACTTTTGTTGTCCACACCATACCAGTGTCCGTTGGCGCCCTTGTAGCGGCATTGTACCACATATTTGGTAGTGCGGGTAGGCTCCACATGCACCTGTGTGTGTTCTGAATTAAGGTAGTAACCGTTGGTGTCTCCGATGGTGTTACTTAGCTGGACTGAGTCAATAATGTTACCGTTCTCGTCCTCAAACAGTCGCCACCAAAAGATGTTCTTGTTCGTGGACCCTTGAGGCGTAAAACGCCATGCTTCGTAAGATGTTGAGCCTGTCCATCCGCCCGCTTGGTTGCCACGGTCGGGGGCTACAAAAGCTCCAGGCGAGTTTGCTTCAATATAGAAAGTGGGGTCGCCCACATAGTTGAAATCATGGTAGTGCGACACCTGGGTTGTCCCGGTCTCATTTTGTATGCCAATAATACCCTTACCATTATTTGTCGAAGAACAGCAACTGCGTTGTTTGACATGCACTTCAATAATGTTAGTTCCCTCATAGCATACTATCTGGTAGGTACAACGGTTATTGCTGTTGCTGCTATAAGGGTAGAGTGGCACCTCGTTCACACTGGCACAGAGATATCGGCAAGGGTAGGTGCCTCCCACGCTACGGAACATTCCCTGTCCGGTACTAAGACCGCGGGGGTCGATATCTTCATACACACCATAGATGGCATTCAGTGAAGGAAATGAAGAGGAGGGGATGGGTACTGAATAGCTGTAGGCGCAGCCCTGACCGATATATGAAGAATTGAACGACACAATGCCGTTGGACCCCACCACAGCCTGGGTGTAAGGATAGCCGAAATACATGAAGGTGAAAGGAAACTGTATGGCAGAGCCCTCCCACACGTCGTCGCTATTAATATTTAGAAGATTGCCTGCATGAAAGGTCGTATCCACAGGGTTGTAAGGTATCTCCTCCACCAGATAGGTCCCATTGAACTTCTCTGCAGTGACAAAATATGTGGCATTCAGAACCATGGCTGCATTCTTGCAGTTTACCGTTGTGTCCCATCCGTTTACCACACATATCGCTGACCGGTTGTGGTCGTATTTCTCGTTGATAGTGATTTCGGGGCACTGTGCTTGTAGGCTATATCCCAACATCGTGGCAATGCCTATTAAAAATACTTTTATTGCACTGGGTAGTTGTGTCATAGGGTATTTCATCATATCAAAAAAATATTAAGTATATAACGCGTGTTTTAATATTATATTATATGCAGTGGATTTTTTTTCTATTTTATTTCCCCCTTGCGCCTATATAGACTGAAAAAAGTCGTTTTTGTTGCAATTAGTTTTGATATTTATGTTTTTTTAACTACCCAGAGCGCTTTCCCTTGAAGAAGCAATACGTGCCAGTCGGCTTGGGCTGGCACGTATTGTTTGTCATTATTGTGGCTTTCTCGGAGTCTTATTTTTCTACTCTCATCTTATAAAATGAGCGATATACGAAAATAAGTGCTATCACAAGGAATACAATCCCAAAGTAGGGGGCAATATTGCGGAAGCCCTCGCTGATGGCAATCTCCATGGCAAGTACACCAAACAGTGTTGTGAACTTGATGATGGGGTTGAGGGCTACCGAGCTGGTGTCCTTGAAGGGGTCGCCCACAGTGTCGCCGACCACACTGGCATCGTGCAGTGGCGAGCCTTTGGCCTGCATATCGACCTCTACCACCTTCTTGGCATTGTCCCATGCGCCTCCGGCATTAGCCATGTAGACGGCTTGGAAAAGGCCGAAGACAGCAATGCTTACGAGGTAGCTGATAAAGAGGCAGACTGCATTCTGACCGCCGATGCTCTCGGGCGAAGAGAAGCAGGCAAAGGCAAGTGCGAAGCAGAAGATGGCGATGAAGATGTTGATCATACCCTTTTGTGCATATTGGGTGCAGATCTTGACTACCTGCTGGCTTTTCTCGGCATCAGCCTTCTTGGGAGCGTTGGCGTCGAGCTTGATGTTGTTTTTGATAAATTCAACAGCCCTGTTTGCTCCGGTAGTGACGGCTTGCATGGAGGCTCCGGTGAACCAGAAGATGACGCAGCCACCCAGAATGAAGCCTATGATGCTGTAGGGGTTCAAGAGGTTGAGAATGCTGGCGGGTTCAATGCCGAGTGTTTTCTGAATGAGCAGGATGAGTGAGAAAATCATGGTGGTGGCTCCTACTACTGCTGTACCGATAAGCACGGGTTTGGCCGTTGCCTTGAACGTGTTGCCCGCACCATCGTTGGCCTCTAGGTAGTATTTGGCTTTCTCGAAGTCGGGCGTGAAGCCGAATTCTGATTTCACCTCGCGTGTGGTCTTCTCTATATCGTCCTCAATGAGGGAGAGTTCGTAGACGCTTTGCGCGTTGTCGGTCACAGGGCCATAGCTGTCGACCGCTATGGTGACAGGTCCCATGCCCAACATACCGAAGGCAACAAGGCCGAAGGCGAAAATGGAGTAGTAGCTGCCGAATACGGATTCTAGACCAAAGGCGCTAGAGGCGGTGTAGGCGATGACCATCAGAACCACGAAGACCATGCCAGTCCAGAAGGCTCCCATGTTGCCAGCCACGATGCCGCTGAGGATGTTGAGCGACGAGCCACCCTGCTCGGAGGCTTTGACCACCTCTTTGACATGTTTGGATGTGGGGGAGGTGAAGAGTTTGGTGAATTCGGGAATAAGGGCTGCGCCAAGGGTACCACAGCTAATGATGATAGAGAGTGCGAGCCACAGGTTGGGGACAACAGAGTTGATTTCGGGTCTGTTGAGTATTAGGTAGCTGGCGAGGAAGGTGCCGATAATGCTCAATAGCGAAGTAATCCACACCAGGCTGGTCAGAGGCTTCTCGAAGTTGAGGTCGTCGGCATTGCCGTATTGGGCTTTGGCGATGGCACCATTGATATAGTATGCCAGCACTGAAGCTATGATACCCAGTATACGCATCACAAATATCCACACCAGGAGCGGTACCTGAAACTCGGTGGGCACAGCCAAGAGTATGAAACTGACCAGGGCCACGCCGGTGACACCGTAGGTCTCAAACCCGTCGGCGGTGGGTCCGATGCTGTCGCCGGCATTATCGCCGGTGCAGTCGGCTATAACACCGGGGTTGCGGGGGTCGTCCTCGCCAATCTTAAAGACCACTTTCATCAAGTCGCTGCCGATGTCGGCGATCTTGGTGAAGATGCCGCCTGCAATACGGAGCGCACTGGCACCGAGGCTTTCACCAATGGCGAAGCCGATGAAGCAGCTGCCAGCCATATTCTCAGGCATGAAAAGGAGGATGACCAGCATCAGGACCAATTCGATGCAGATAAGAACGATTCCGATACTCATGCCAGCGCGTAGCGGGATGTTGAGCAAGTCAAGCGGCTTGCGGCGCAGCGAGGCGAAAGCCATGCGTGCGTTGGCATAGGTGTTCATGCGTACACCAAACCATGCCACTCCATACGAGCCGAGGATGCCGATAATAGTCCAAGCCAGCACCAAGCAGACAGAACCGAAACTCATATGCGACAGCACTCCAAAATAGAGCGCCATGGCAGCTCCTATAAATATAAATAGGATAATGAGGAACCGACCCTGCTGTTTGAGGTAGGTCGAGCATGTCTTGAAAATGACATTGCCTATCTCAAGCATCGAGGAGTGGGCTTTCAGTTTGCGAACTTTGAAGAATTGGTAAAAACCAAATAATAGACCAAGGATGACAATGAGGAACCCCCAATATAATATTTTAGTGTCGGGGTTGGTAGCAAAGCCATGTGGCATTTCTAATTCCGCCTCGCTTGCAAAGGTGAAAATGGGTAGGGCAAGTGTGGCTAGTAACATTAGTATTTTCTTCATATTGTGATAGTTTTTGTTTGCCTTAACTCTTTTTTAGACGTTACAAATATACCATTTTTTGTAAGAACACAAAAAAAAATTGTATCTTTGCATTCCATTTTTGCCCATGTCAAGAATGAATTATCGTGATTTATAGAAAATAATGTACAAAATGATAGAGCAAAATCTTCAACAGGCGGTCTCTTCCGCATTACTGAAATTGTATAACCTTACAGTCGACCCCTCCACCGTGGTGCTGCAAGCTACCAAGAAGGAGTTCGAGGGCGACTATACCATTGTTGTATTCCCATTTGTCAAGCAGGCACGTCGTAGCCCCGAGCAACTGGCCAACGAGTTGGGCTCTGCCGTAAAGGAGGCTGTCGCCGAGGTGTCTGATTTCAATGTGGTGAAGGGTTTTCTCAACCTCTCGGTTGCCGATGTCTATTGGCAGCAGTTTGTCTCCCGTGCCATGGCCAACCCCAATTACGGCTTCTGCACTCCTGTCGAAGGGGCAAGCCCCGTGGTGGTGGAATACTCTTCGCCCAATACCAATAAGCCCCTCCATCTGGGCCATATCCGCAATAACCTTTTGGGTTGGTCGGTGAGCGAACTGCTCACTGCTGCCGGTGCCAACGTCAAGAAGGTGAACCTCGTGAACGACCGTGGCATTCATATTTGCAAGTCGATGTTGGCATGGCTCCGCTATGGCAATGGCGAGACCCCCGAAAGCAGTGGGCTTAAGGGCGACCATCTTGTCGGCAAATACTATGTTGAGTTCGATAAGCACTACAAACAGGAGGTCCAAGACCTTGTTGCCAAGGGAATGGAAGAAGAGGAGGCCAAGCGTCAGGCTCCCCTGATGCTCGAGGCTCAGGACATGCTCCGTCGCTGGGAAGAAGGCGACAAGCAGATCCGTGACCTTTGGTCCACTATGAACGGATGGGTCTATGCAGGCTTCGATGAAACATACCGCCGCCTGGGTGTCGGATTCGACAAGATTTATTACGAGTCTAACACCTATCTCCTCGGCAAGGAGTTGGTGCAGAAGGGTCTCGACCTCGGTGTCCTCTTCCGCAAGGAGGATGGCTCTGTGTGGTGTGACCTCACCGCCGACGGTCTCGACCAGAAGCTGCTGCTCCGCCGTGACGGCACGTCTGTCTATATGACCCAAGACCTCGGTACCGCCCTGTTGCGTCACAATGACTTCGGGGCCGAGCAACTTATCTATGTTGTCGGCAACGAGCAAGACTACCACTTCAAGGTGCTGAAGCTCATCCTAGGCAAACTGGGATTCGACTGGGCCGATAAGGTTTATCATCTATCTTATGGTATGGTCGAACTGCCTAACGGTAAGATGAAGAGCCGCGAAGGCACCGTGGTCGATGCCGACGACCTTATCAGTGAGATGGAGGCTACTGCCGAAGAAATGTGCCGTGACCATGGCAAGAACGACGACATGACTCCCGAGCAGCTCAAGGAACTATATCACATCCTTGCCCTCGGTGCCCTCAAATACTTCATTCTGAAAGTCGACCCTGCCAAGAACATGCTCTTCAACCCTGCTGAGAGTATCGATTTCAACGGCAATACCGGTCCCTTCATCCAATACACCCATGCTCGCATACGTAGCATAGTCCGCAAGGCGGCCGAACAGGGCATTGACCCCCTCTCGCCGATTACTGCCGACACCCTCCTGCCTTTATCCGACAAAGAGAAGGCTGTGGTACGCACGCTGCACGACATGCCGGGAATCATCACTTCTGCGGCTGAAAACTTCAGCCCTGCCATGGTTGCCAACTATGCCTACGATCTTGCCAAGGCTTTCAATAGCTTCTATCAAGACACACCCATCCTTCGCGAGGCCGACCCCACAGTCAAAGCCTTCCGCGTGCAACTCTGCGCCGTGGTAGCCCAAGCCCTGAAGAACACCATGCACATCCTAGGCATCGAAGTCCCCGAAAGAATGTAACAAAAATCTAGAAATACTAGAGATACTAGTAATACTAGTGATACTAGTTATACTAGTTCTACTAGAGTTACTAGTTCTCCTAGAAATAACCCTCCCCCCTCATGTTTTACACCCAACAACTCATCACCCCCAACTACCTCTGCGACCAGTACGACAACCTCTCGCCCTGGTCGGCAGTGCGTCTGTTTCAAGAGATAGCGTGTCTCCATTCCCAAACCCACAGCATCGGCTTCTCCGAACTTATCAAGCAGGGTAGGGCATGGGTGATTTGCCGTGCTTACTACCGTTTCGACCGACTTCCTCACGAGGCAGAGCCCATCACTCTCCGCACCTGGTCGCGCGGCACTGACGGCCTTTTTGCCTTTCGCGACTCTCAGATTCTTGACCAGCAAGGCAATGCCATAGTCGCCTCAACCACCTATTGGGCTATCATGGAACTCGCCACACGCCATGTCATGCGCATGCACGACTTCATGGACTCTTTCGCCTTCTACGACGGTCTCGCTACCGACCGGCCCAAGCTTGACCGCTTGCGCCTCCCCAAGGGCGATTCTGCTCCCGAACAAGTGGCACAGTTTCATGTCCTCCCCTCAATGCTCGACCATACCAACCATGTCAACAATGCCGAGTACGTCAAGTGGATATTCGACACCCTCCCTCATGGCACCAACATCCCCACTCCCTATCACCTCTGTCTGGAATACCAGCAGGAGACCCAGCCTGCCGAACTGGTTACCATCCACCGCCTTCCCTCCCCCGATGCCACATACTACCGAATCTCCAATCCCCGTTCCACCGCAGTTCTAGCCACCCTTTCCTAAATTATCCTCATGAAGCGTAGTCTCACCTTATTATTTATATTATTTGTCATTGCCGCCCCTCTCCAGGCTCAGAAAGTAAGAGGTGGCCTCTTTAAAAAGAAGACTCCCGTAGTCGATACCCTTCCAGGCTCACAGCGCCTTATGGAAGTGTTGACACTCGTCCAGAACTCTTATGTCGTCAACCCCAACACCGATGCCCTTAGCGAAACTGCCATCCGTGCCATGTTCCGCTCACTGGACCCTCACAGCATCTATATTCCGGCCAAAGACGTGGTTCGCACCAACGAAGCCCTGCAGGGCAATTTCGAAGGCGTGGGTATCTCCTTCTCTGTAGTGGACGACACCATCCGGGTGGCCGAGGTAATTGCCGGCGGCCCTTCTGAGAAAGTCGGCCTCATGCCGGGCGACAAGTTCCTCCGTATCGACCATATCCCTGCCACGGGCGACAGCGCCATCAACTCTTTCGCTTTCCGCCATCTACGTGGCAAGAAGGGCACTATTGTGGAAGTCGACATGCTTCGCGGCACCGACACCCTCACCTTTTTCATCGAACGTGACAAGATACCTATCCACTCCGTCGAAGTCTTCTTCATGGAGGACGACTCCATAGGCTATATTGCCCTCCAGCGCTTTGCACGTACTTCTGTCGACGAGTTTCGCAAGGCCATCAAGCAGCTGCAGCATCAAGGCATGAAGTCACTCATCCTCGACCTCCGTGGCAATAGTGGCGGCTACCTCGACATCGCCTGCGGTCTGGCCAATGAGTTTCTTACCAACGGCAAACTCATTGTATATCAAGAAGGGCGCGCCCGTCCCCGTCAAAACTTCCTGGCTAACCGCTGGGGCTCCTTCCACAAAGGAGGCTTGGTGGTACTGATTGATGAACAATCGGCATCGGCCTCCGAAATTGTAAGTGGAGCCGTGCAGGACTGGGACCGTGGCACCATCATAGGCCGACGGAGCTATGGCAAAGGATTGGTACAGACTATGTTCACCCTCGCTGACGGCGGGCAGATACGCCTCACCACAGCACGCTATTTCACACCCTCGGGCCGTTGCATTCAACGCCCCTACACCAAAGGCAGCGACGAATACGACAACGACATGCGTCGACGCTATCAGCATGGCGAATTGTTCAGCGCCGACTCTATCCATTTCCCCGACTCGCTCAGATATCAAACTGCGGGTGGGCGCACCGTGTATGGCGGTGGTGGCATCATGCCCGACATCTTCATCCCCATGGACACAACCCCCTCCACCCGATTCTACCAAACCTGTCGGCGCAAAGGTCTCTTCAACCAATTCCCCCAAATCTGGGCCGACAAACACCGTTCCGACCCCCGCGTCGCCGATTTCGATACCTTTCTTGCCCATAGCGACTCCCTCGGCCTGTTCGACGACTTCCTTGTCTTTGCTGCCGACAAAGGTGTTGTGCGCGATAGCATACAGGAAACCTGCTCCGATAGCCTCCTTGCGTTTAATGACAATTTCCTTCTCTTACAAATCAAAGCCCTGGTGGCCGACCGGCTCTTTGGCCGTGGCAATTACTACCGCATTATGAAGTCGCAGGACGAGTTCTATAAGACCGCAGTCGCCACTCTCCGCAAGCAGGAATAGTGCCGCACCTTGCTTCTTACCCTGCCTACGGCCTGTATTCCATTTAATTAACTCCCTTGTTCGCTCCGTGTACCACCTTTGGAATGGAAATGGAGCAAACAAGGAATGTAAAGCGATTGGAGAGAGGGCGAAGCCACCCCCCCTGGCAGAGCATGTGACATGGTGGGTGAGAGGAAAAATAGTTTTTGTTTCACCCTCCCCGTGGTCCTCATTCGGGGTTGTTAGAGGTAGGTAGGTTGTACCTCGGTGGGCAGAGGCATCGCCTCCGGAAGCGAACCTACAGCGAACCTACAGCGAACCTTCTCTGGACCCACCCTGGCTGTGAAGACTATATAAGGTAACTAAAGTTTGACAGGTGGCTAAAAGGTCAAAGGCGTGATTCTTTGCCCTTTTTTGGGTGTTTCAAAAAGTCTGAAGGACTGAAAGATAACAGGCGGGGGCATAAGCCCCCGTACTTGTGGACGATAAAACAAAGCCCTGAAGGGGCGACAGATAGTCGGTAACATACGGTGTGTCACCCCTTCGGGGTTCTTTTTTTTCTACCATTTGTACAGGGGTTACACCCCTGTCTGTGATCTGTCGTCCCCTTTGGGGACTTTTTAGACACCCTTGTCCTGACCCTGTACAATACCAACTAGACAGGAAAGTTTAGTAAGGTAATTGTTATTGTTATTGTTATTGTTATTGTCATTGCAAACTGAAAAAAGACAGAAATTGCGCAATTAGATCCCAATATAAACCCAAATCGGTCATCAAGCCGACTTAGATGTTGCAAAAAAAACGTGATTTTAAAAAAAGTGTGTATATTTGTAGCGTTGATGGAGGAGGTTTTTATATGTTGTTTTTTTGTAATATATTGAATGTGAAATAATTGTGTGATATTTTGTATAATTGTTATCTCTATAAAATAAGTAATTAACACTTTAAAAAATTCAGATTATGAAAAGAAATGTATTATTAGCAGTAGCGTTCTTTGTTAGTTGCTGGTTGTGTGTAGATTATGTGGTTGCACAGCCTGAAGTGAGATCACCTAACCCGGCATACCTGAATTGGGAAGACCCTTGTCCGGAAATTCCCGGGCTATTACAAGGTGGCGGTACCTACTACACTGGAATAACCTTTCCCACTATATTGTCTGAAGATACCTTATGCTATGTAAATTCTTTTGGAGGTATAGAAAAGAAGTACACAATATACGGCATGGCCTTATGTATAACTAATAGTGAGGGCTATCAGCCAATAGACAGAACGGTAACACTGGACGTAAGGCTATATAACTTCACACCAGGGGATTCTGTTCTTCAATTGCTAAAAAGCCAAACGTTCCAAGTGGAGCAGGGCCGGCCTCATGATTTAATTATGGTGTATAAGAATAGATCATACTTGTTTAATCCAGCATCTGGAGTTGATTCTTTATTAAAATACCCGATGTATGAGTTATATTTTGACAGCCCAATAGATGTGGATGGTTACTTTTTTATGGGTCTAGCTTCAAATAACTTTTTTACCTTACATAAAGGTATGCTGGATTATACAACCCGCCAAGAAATGCCTTGCTGCCAAAATGGGTATGAGGCTGGTGTTGACACGAATAGAAATAGAGCTACCAAAATATTAGCCTGGTGCTATAGTATATACAATGGTGCGATTACTGAATATGGGTTGAATAGCGTTGAACATTATGGTGATGTAATTATGGTACCACAGCCGGATACCGTATACACGCTTTCGGCACAAGGCGTGTATCCGATACTGAGGCCGAAGGGGTATCTTGCCGCCACGGAGCCTACAGCGGAAAAGGAAAGCGTGCAACTGCTGCCCAACCCAGCACGGACCAAGGTGACGGTGGAAGCAACAGAGCCGCTACGCACAGTGGATGTGGTGGACATGGCGGGACGAAACCTCCTGTCGAAACAGTGCATGGATGATGCGACAACGGTGGTGCTGGATATAGCCACCTTGCCGCAGGGCAGCTATGTGGTGAGAGTGAGGACCGTGAAAGGGGAGACGACACTCAAGCTGCTGGTAGAGTAGGGGGTAGAGGCAGGAAAAACAAGAAGTACAAATAAGGGGCTCGGCAGCATGCCGGGCCTTTTGTTTTGAATACGGCTTCTAAAAAATGAAAAAGTTGTGGTGCTTTTTGGTATAATTCAAAAAAAAATAGTATATTTGCAGATGCTGCGACATGTTGTGTCGTGGTGAAATGATGCTGTAAACTAGCATGCTACAATTAAAGTATATATGGCAGAAGATACAAATATACCTAAAACTACCGACCAATGTGGCCCTCAAGCAGAGGTCACGAAGGTGAATGTGTCAAGCGAGTACGGGCATCTGAATGCCGTGCTGCTGCACCGACCAGGAATAGAGATTGAGCGAATGACCCCAAGCAATGCCGCAGAGGCGTTGTTTAGCGATATTCTCAGCAAGCACATTGTCGACAAGGAGTATGCCTCCTTTGCCGGAGTATTTGAGAAGTGGTGCAAGGTCTACTATGTGGAGGATGTGCTGGAACAGCTGATGGACAACGACGATGTGCGCCAATATCTGGTAGCACAGAGTTGCCGACTGGACGGGTGCGAGGGTCTTGCCGACCAATTGATGGAGCACGACAGCCGTAGGCTGGCAAAGGAATTGATAGAAGGGGTGCCGTTTCATGCTGATACCGACCCGAAGGAGCTGAGCGAGAGACGTTATACGCTGCAGCCTCTGTATAATCTGTTCTTTACCCGCGATGCATCCTCGTCGGTGTATAACGAGGTGCTTATTAACTCGATGTCTTTCCCTGTCCGTCAGCGCGAGACGCTGCTATATAGGGCCATATTTGAGTACTACTTCAGCACGAAGACCTTCTGTGGGCAGGATGTCAATACGAGTGCCCGCACAGAGGGCGGGGATGTGCAGGTGGCGGCAGACAATCTGCTCTGCATTGGCGAGGGAATTCGAACCAACCGCAAGGGTATCATGTTCTTGGCTGAGAAGTTTGCCAAGGAACGTCCCAAGTTTAACATACTAACCCAAGAGCTTCCTCACAAGCCCGACTCGTTTATCCATTTGGATATGGTGCATACCTTCTTGGGTAAGCATCAGCTGATGGTTTACCCCCCGCTGCTGGACAAGACGGGTCTTTTCGCCGGCAAGTCGACGACACTGATTACCTGTGACAATGGCAATATCAGCACCAAAGAGTACCCCAACATGTTGGAGGGTTTGAAGGCGTGCGGCATGGAGATGGAGCCTGTGATGTGCGGTGGATTTGATAGTTGGTATCAGGACCGTGAGCAGTGGCACAGCGGAGCCAACTTCTTTGCTCTCGACGACGGGAAGGTGATAGGCTATGAGCGTAATGTGCGGACGATTGAAGCATTGTCGCATGCCGGATTTGCAGTGCTCGATGCCGACGAGGTGTGTGCAGGCCGGGTGAACATGAAGGATTACGACAAGTTTGTGGTAGTGTTCAAGGCCAGCGAGTTGCCCCGCGCCGGTGGAGGAGCCCGCTGCATGACGATGCCGATCAACAGAGATTAAAGTACGTGAAAAAAAACAGACAAATATAAATAAGAATCTATGAAAAAGTATCATCTGATGAACAACATTATAGGCTGGGTGGTCTGCATCGTGGCCTGTATTGTCTACATCCTGACCGCCGAAGCCACTGCGTCGTGGTGGGACTGCGGCGAGTATATTGCCACGGCAACCAAGCTACAGGTGGGGCATCCCCCGGGAGCACCCTCCTTCCAACTGATAGGAAGACTGTTCTCTATGTTCTCTACCCCTGAGAATGTGGCTCATGCCGTAAATGTGATGTCGGCTATCTGTAGCGGATTCACCATTCTTTTCCTTTTCTGGGGTATCACCCTGTTGGGCAAGCATTTGTTGCCCGACCCCAAGAATCCCGACATTAAGGATGCTCGCACCTGGGGCGTGTTTGCCGCTGGTATCGTCGGCGCTTTGGCCTATACTTTCAGCGACACGTTCTGGTTCTCCGCTGTCGAAGGCGAGGTGTATGCTATGTCGTCATTCTTCACAGCCGTGGTGTTCTGGGCGATACTGAAATGGGAAGAGCAGGCTGACGACCCACGTTCGCTGCGCTGGCTGGTGCTTATCTGCCTGTTGGTGGGTGTGGCTATCGGCGTGCACCTGTTGAACTTGCTGACAGTTCCCGCCATCGTGTATGTGGTTTATTTCCGCAAGTGGAAGAAGACTACTACCAAAGGGTTTATCTTGAGCGGTATAATCTCGGTAGTGCTGTTGGCACTGATTTTGTGGGGTATCATCCCAGGTATCGTGAATGTCGACTCGGCTTTCGATGTCTTCTTTGTCAATACGTTAGGCTTGCCGTTCAATTCTGGCACGGTGTTCTTCTTCCTGCTGCTGGCTGCTGCCGTGGTGTGGGGGCTATGGTACACCTCGCCCAAGAAAAAGGACAGACCTGTCATCAACGCCTCCATCTTGGGATTCCTTATGTTGGTGATTGGCTATTCGACCTTCTTCCTGTTGGTGATTCGTGCCAATACCAATACGCCGCTGAACGAGAATGCTCCTAAGGACGCTGTGGCAATGCGTGCCTATTTGGGACGTGAGCAGTATGGCGACACCCCCCTGTTCAAGGGCCAGTATTACACTGCCGGAGACCCCATCGATGCCAAGGAGGGTTACACTAAGTATATCCGCGGCAAGGATGAGAAGGGGCACGATAAGTATATCCCTGCCTCCTATCAGCAGAAGTTCGTCTATCGCCAGAACCATACGGGCATATTCCCCCGTATGTATAGCAATGACAACGACCGTCACCATCCTCAGTTCTACGAGTACTGGGCTGGTAAGACCCGTGGCGACCACAAGCCGACCTCGGCACAGAATATCAAGTATTTCAACGGCTACCAGATGGGCTGGATGTATTGGCGCTACTTTATGTGGAACTTTGCCGGTAGGCAGAACGACATCCAGGGGCACCATTTCAATGACGATGGCACGGTTGACTATATGAATGGCAACTGGATATGCGGTATCAAGGCCATCGACCAGGCTCGCTTGGGTCCGCAGGATAATCTGCCCGACCACATGAAGAACAATAAGGCTCGCAACGTATACTATCTGCTGCCTTTGCTGTTGGGTCTGATAGGTTTGGTGTATCAGGTGATGAAGAACAAGAAGGATGCCTTAATCGTGTTCATTATGTTCTTTATGACCGGTATAGCCATCGGTATATATCTGAACATGCCGCCGCGTCAGCCCCGTGAGAGAGACTATGCCTTTGTGGGCTCATTCAGCTTCTTCGCCATTTGGATTGGCTTGGGCGTGATGGCGTTGGCCGACTGGCTGACCCGCCTGTTGAAGAAGGAGAATCTCTATAAGGTGATTATGCCCGTGGTGTTTGTGGTCTGCATGCTTTGTGTGCCGGTGCTGATGGCAAGCGAGAACTGGGACGACCACGACCGCTCGCAGAAGTATGCGGCACGCGACTTTGCCAAGAATTATCTGGGCTCGGTCGATAAGAACGGCATACTGATTACCTTCGGCGATAACGACACATTCCCCTTGTGGTATGTCCAAGAGGTGGAGGGCTTCCGTACTGATGTGCGTATCCTCAACTACACTCTCTCGGGTATGCATTGGTATGTGGAGCAGCTCTACAACCGCATCTATGAGTCCGACCCGGTGGCATTTACGCTGCCTAAGGAGTTCTACGGCCTGGGTAAGGACGTGATCTATTTGCAGGACAAGACCAGTGATTACTTCGAGGTGACGGATGTGTTGGAATTGTTGCGCGACCATCCTGAGAAGTTCAAGGCCCGTGGCGGTCGTGGCGAAGAGGTGATAGTGCTGCCTACTAGCCGTTTCAAGATTACCCTCGACATTCCGAAGCTGGTTCAGCTGGGTGTCATCCCCGCCGAATTGGCCGACCAGGTGGATCCTATCATTAAATGGCAGATCACCAAGGGCAACCTGTTCCGCCATGAGTTGATGATTCTCGACATTATCGGAACCAACCGCTTTGAACGCGATATCAACATAATGAACCCGAGCTATATCCAGCGAGTGTTCACTCCGATACGCAACTACTGTGTCCAAGACGGTATGAACTATAAGCTGATTCCCTATCAAGCGAAGATTAGCCAACCCGTGTTGTTCGACAAGCGCGATAACAGATATATCTTGCAGTCATTCACCAATGAGACCTATGATTACTTTATCAATGGTTACAAAGATGAGAACGGCGAGATGCATCCCTTGGAGTGGGGCAACCTCAATGCCGACATCTATGTCGACCCGGTGAGCATCAACATGGGTACTGTCCAGCGCCAGACCTTCTGCGTCGCTGCCAGAGAATTGCTTGCAAAGGGTGATACTACCACCGCCAAACAGTTGCTTGACTTGGGCGAGAAATACTTCCCGGAGAAGAATTTCGAGTATGACAAGTACAGCATGATGATGGTGGAACTCTACTATGATGTGTATGGCAAGGAACGCGCCGCTGAGGTCTGGGATAGTATCTTCAAATACTATAGTCAGGATATTGCCTACTATTCCCAGTACACTGGCACTTCCAAGGCATCGGGTGTTTCCAGCCTCATACAGGAGTCTGCTCAGCTGCTTTATGGTTTGAACCAGTTGGCAAAAGAGGTGTTGCATGACCAAGATCGTGCCCAGCAAGCCTTGTCGCTTTTGGAGTCGCACGGTTACCATATGTAATTAGTCTAGTAGAAGATGAAGAGTTCGCGTTCAAAGGCTAAGAAGAAAAGAGTTATCGTCACCCTCCCCGAGAGGGAGGGTGAGATGCTCAAAGCCTATGCCAAGAAGCACCGAACGACCTGTCCGGCGGCAGTGCATCGCATGGTGAAAGAGGCGCTCAAACAGTTCAAGTCGGAGCAAAACACCCTCGCCAAGGCAGAGCCCAAAAACCAACTCAACATTTTCGACTCAATACAAGTGGATATTTTTAACAATACCTCTAGGTCGGGTGACCCCCAATAATTGTAAATGACTATTAAATACAATATTATATGAGACGATTATCATTTTTCCTTATGGCATTCGCTTTGGTGTTAGGGCCTATGGCGCATGCACAGGAGTTTGTCGAATTGGCAGCCGACGAGACGTTGCCGCTTGAGTTTATCGCCACTGACGATTTTGAGAGTGAGGATCCCTTTGCCAAGTTGGAAGAGGAAGAGGTGGCAGAATCGGCCGAGGCGTTCAATCCAGGCTCTACTATCATTGGACACGTCACCGATGCCCATTCTTGGCACCTATTTGATTATTTTGATAAGTCTGGTGAAGAGCATGCTGTGGCTATACCTCTGCCAGTCATACTGATCAATAATGGTCATCTCGACATTTTTATGTCGTCTAAGTTCCACCACGGACATGCCGACTACAAGGGCTATCGTTTGGTGGGAGGCGGTCTGGAGAAAGAGGAGGTGATATGCGTCGATGAGGCAGGCAACCCGTTGCTCGACGAAGCTGGCAATCAGGTGAAACCTATCGACATCTCTATCACCAAGGTGCCTGCAGCCATTATGATTATTGTGGTGCTGCTGATTGTCATCGTGATGGTGGCAAAGAACGGCTATAAGAAACGCGAGAACCAGGCTCCTAAGGGCTTGCAGTCGTTGGTGGAGATGCTTGTGGTCTTTGTGCGCGACGAGATAGTGCGTCCTATGATAGGGGAGAAGCATTATGAGAAGTACCTCCCTTATATGCTCACGCTGTTCTTCTTTATCTTTTTCAGCAACTGCATGGGGTTGATTCCCTTCTTCCCGGCTGGTGCCAACGTGACGGGTAATATTGCTATCACCGCCACATTGGCTCTCATCACCTTCTTTATCACTAACATCAGTGGCAATAAGCACTATTGGGTGGACATCTTTAACACGCCTGGAGTCCCTGCCTGGTTGAAGATATTCCCCTTGATGCCTGTGGTGGAGTTGGTGGGTGTGTTTACTAAGCCCATTGTGCTGATGATCCGACTTTTTGCTAACATGACGGCAGGCCATATTGTCATTCTGGGTTTTGTGGTGCTGATATTTATCTTCAGCAATACAATCTCGATGGGTGTAGGAGCCGGTGTGTCTGTTATCTCAGTCGTGTTCAGCGTGTTTATCAGCGTTTTGGAATGTCTGGTGGCCTACATCCAGGCTTTCGTGTTCACCATGTTGTCGTCCCTCTACATTGGTATGGCAGTACAAGACCCGCACCACGCCTAGATCTAAGCTCTTTTGTGTTACTGTAAACAATTTACAAATCAATAATAAACATTATCCGCCATTATGAAATCAATTAAAGATGTGAATTTCAAAGGCCGCAAAGTGCTCTTGCGTGTCGACTTTAACGTCCCTATGGACGATAATAAAAAGATTACCGACGACACCCGTATGCGCGAGTCGTTGCCCACCATCAACAAACTCTTGGCTGATGGTGCTTCCATCATTATCATGGCTCACTTTGGCCGTCCGAAGAAAGGCGGTTTTGAACCCGAGTTAACGTTGGAACCTGTTGCAAAATACTTAGAGACGCTAATTAATCGTCCCGTGCAGTTCACTCAGTCGCTGCTTGGTGAGGGTAAGGTTGAAGATATGGCCAAGAACCTCAAGGATGGCGAAGTGATGCTGCTCGAGAACATTCGTTTCTATCCCGAAGAGACCAAGGGTGGGGAAGACCTCGCCCGTCAGTTGGCTGCCTTGGGCGACTGCTACATCAACGACGCCTTTGGAGCCGCCCACCGCGAGCACAGCTCTACTGCCGTTATTGCCAAGTTCTTCCCCAACGACAAGTACTTCGGCTTCCTCATGGAGAACGAGGTGCGCAACCTTGAGAAACTGATGCAGAATCCCCCGCGTCCCTTCACTGCCATCATTGGCGGTAGCAAGGTCAGCAGCAAGATTGGTATCTTGGAGAATCTGCTCGACAAGGTCGACAACATGATTATCATTGGTGGCATGCGTTACACTTTCACCAAGGCTCTTGGTGGCAAGATCGGCAACAGCATCTGCGAGGATGACAAGCTCGATCTGGCTCGTGAACTCATGCACCGTATGGATGAGAAAGGCGTGAAATACTATCTGCCCGTCGACAGTGTCATTGGCGACAAGTTTGGCAACGATGCCAACACCCAGATTGTTCCCAGTGGTGAGGTTCCCGATGGTTGGGAGAGCATGGACTGCGGTCCCGAGAGCTGCAAGGCCATCCGCGACATCA